>NZ_CAAAFS010000355.1:0-9570 GCF_900634755.1 Protofrankia symbiont of Coriaria myrtifolia | reverse complement strand
GCGGTGGCGGCGGTGGTCGCCGAGATCGCCTACGCGGCCGGGCTGGTCGACGGCTCCACCGGGACGGACACCCAGATCATGCCCACGACGGCCTACGACCGGTGGTGTGTGGAGACCCCGGCCATGCGGTGGGCCGTCCTGGTGGAGGCGTGGCTGCACACCCCGGACGTCCCCGGCCTGGTGGGGGAGCGGGACGACAAGGGCCGCCAGCTCGCGGCGCTGTCGCTGGAGCTGCGGCGGCGCAGCGCGCCGGAGCTGCGCCGTCTCGTACTGGACGCGTTCGCCGCCGCGCCCCGCGGGCTCGCGCCCACCCCCACCTCGGTGCGGGAGCTGCTCGCCTGGCGGATGCCGCGGCGTGGCGGGCCGTTGCTGGACAGGATGGTCGACTGGGTCTTCGCCGAGGCGGAGCTGCTGGGCGTCACCGGCCGGGGCGCGCTGTCGGCCGCCGGGTGGGCGTTGGCCCGCGGCGAGGCCGGGGTGGGGGCGAGCCGCTCCGAGCTGGCGGCGGCGCTCGGCCCGATGCTGCCCGAGCCCGTCAGCGAACTGTTCGTGCAGGCCGACCTCACCGCGGTGGCGCCGGGCCCGCTGGTGCCGGAGATCGCCGCCGAGCTGGCGCAGATGGCCGATGTCGAGTCCTCGGGCGCGGCGACGGTCTACCGGTTCTCCGAGACGTCCCTGCGGCGGGCGCTGGACGCCGGGCGGACCGTCGAGGACATCCGCGACTTTCTCACCCGGGTGGCCCGTGGGGGCGTACCGCAGACGCTGGACTACCTGGTGGACGACGTCGCTCGCCGGCACGGGCGGTTGCGGGCGGGGCCGGCCGCGTCCTATCTGCGCTGTGACGACACCGCTGTCCTCTCCGAGGTGGTCGCCTCCCGGCGGACCCAGGCGCTGGGGCTGCGCCGGATCGCGCCGACGGTGGTGATCTGCTCGCTGCCCATGCCCAAGCTGCTCGACGGGCTGCGCGCCGCCGGTTTCTCCCCGGTGGGGGAGGGCCCGGACGGGCGGGTGGTGCTCAGCCGGCCGGAGGTGCACCGCACGCCGGGCCGGCCGCGGCCGCCGGGCGGTGCCCAGGCGCGGGGCGGCCGTGACGAGCAGCTGCGCGACATGGTGCGGATGATCCGCCGTGGGGACGCCAGTACCCGCACGGCGCGGGCGGCCGCCGCCGCGGCCGGTTCGCTGGCCGACGGGGTCGACGGGATGGTGCGCTCCGCGCCGTTGATCCTGGTGACGCTACAGGGGGCGGCCCGCGCTGGCCGCCGGGTGCTGCTCGGATACGTCGACCAGCAGGGGACGCCCAGGGACCAGGTGGTCCGCCCGCTGACCGTCGAGGGTGGCTGGGTCACGGCCTGGGATCAGCGCACCAGCGCGACCCGGCGGTTTGCGTTACACCGTGTGACCGGCGTCCTCGATGTGGAGGACACGCTCCCGAGTGCTGAGATCAACGGCTACCCCTGGCTCTACGAGCCGGGCGGGCCGGGCGGTTTCAGGGCGGCTTCCGCCTCCCGAGCCGGTTTCGGTGCCGGGTCGGCGGGCGTGGGCCCGGTCGCCGTGGACCCCGTTGCCGTGGACCCCGTTGCGGTGGACGCCGCCGGGACGGACGCCCCCGAGACGCCGACGGTGGTGCCCGGCCAGGCGCCTCCACGGCCGCTTGACACGGAGGACATTTCCGATCTGCCCTGACGACAGCCCGACCTGCCCTGACAGCCCGACCTCCCTGACAACGGCCGGGCCCGCCTCGCCTCCCGATGACCGGAGTTTCCCGATGACCGGATTTCGGCGGCCGGGCCGCTCTGCGGCCGGATCGCCCGGACGACGCCCGCCGCGGGCGACGGCGTCGGCCCTGCCCGGGACCACCGGCGAACATGCGAGAATCGGCGGACGCGCTCGGTGTCCGCTGGCCGGCCGGTCTGCTCCGCTTGCCGGTCCGCCTGACGCGACGCCGTGAAATCGGCGTCCTGGAAGCCTTCGGACGCCTCAGGAACCCTGAGCCCCTCGGAAATCCCGAAACCCTCGGAAGGCCCTCGGAAGGGTGGTGAGACGTGACCGACGGTCCGTTGATCGTCCAGTCGGACAAGACCCTGCTGCTAGAAGTCGATCATCCGCTGGCCGGCGACGCCCGAGCCATGATCGCGCCGTTCGCGGAGCTGGAACGTTCACCCGAGCACGTGCACACCTACCGGATCACCCCGTTGGCGCTGTGGAACGCCCGGGCCGCCGGCCATGACGCCGAACAGGTCGTCGACGCGCTCGTCCGGTTCTCCCGCTACGCCGTTCCGCACGCGCTGCTCGTCGACATCGCCGACACCATGGACCGCTACGGCCGGCTGCGGCTGGAGAACGACCCGGCGCACGGGCTGGTGCTGCGCACCGTCGACCGCGCGGTGCTCACCGAGGTCGTCCGGTCGAAGAAGGTCGCGCCGATGCTCGGGCCGCGCCTTGACGACGACTGTGTCGTGGTGCACCCGTCCGAGCGGGGACGGCTCAAGCAGGCGCTGCTGAAGATCGGCTGGCCGGCCGAGGACCTGGCCGGTTACGTCGACGGCGAGGCGCACCCGATCGAGCTGCGCCAGGACGGCTGGGAGCTGCGCGACTACCAGAAGGGCGCGGTGGCGGGTTTCTGGGAGGGCGGCTCGGGTGTGGTGGTGCTGCCCAGCGGTGCCGGCAAGACCATCGTCGGAGCCGCCGCCATGGCGCACGCCCGCGCCACCACCCTGATCCTGGTCACCAACACCGTCGCCGGCCGCCAGTGGCGCTCGGAGTTGCTGCGGCGCACGTCGCTCACCGAGGAGGAGATCGGCGAGTACTCCGGCGAGCGCAAGGAGATCCGGCCGGTCACCATCGCCACCTACCAGGTGATGACGGCCCGCCGTAAGGGCGAGTACCTGCACCTGGAGCTGTTCGGCGCCCGCGACTGGGGGCTGATCGTCTATGACGAGGTGCACCTGCTGCCGGCGCCGGTCTTCCGGATGACCGCCGACATCCAGTCCCGCCGCCGGCTCGGCCTGACCGCGACCCTGGTGCGCGAGGACGGCCGGGAGGGCGACGTCTTCTCGCTGATCGGCCCCAAGCGGTACGACGCCCCCTGGCGCGAGATCGAGGCGCAGGGCTGGATCGCGCCGGCCGAATGTACCGAGGTGCGGGTGACCCTCACCGAGGACGAGCGGATGGCCTACGCCGTCGCCGAGACGGAGGAGCGCTACCGCATGTGCGCCACCGCCCACAGCAAACGGGAGGTGGTGCGCCGGCTGGTGCAGCGGCACGCCGACGACCAGGTGCTCGTCATCGGCGCCTACCTCGACCAGCTCGACCAGCTCGGCGAGCTGCTCGACGCCCCGGTCATCCAGGGGTCGACCCGCAACCGGGAGCGCGAACGCCTGTTCGAGGCGTTCCGGACCGGGGAGATCAGGACGCTGGTCGTCTCCAAGGTCGCGAACGTGTCGATCGACCTGCCGGAGGCGGCGGTCGCCATCCAGGTCAGCGGCACGTTCGGGTCACGCCAGGAGGAGGCGCAGCGGCTCGGGCGGGTGCTGCGCCCGAAGGCGGACGGCCGGGGCGCGCACTTCTACACCGTGGTCTCCCGGGACACGATCGACCAGGAGTACGCCGCGCACCGCCAGCGCTTCCTCACCGAGCAGGGCTACGTCTACATGATCGTGGACGCTGACGACATCCCCGATCCCGCGTAACTGTCCGGCTCCGGGTGGCCAATCACCCGATACCGACTGATCGCCTGGCCCTGTGTAACCGTCCGATGATTACTCTGGGTATAGTTACTCTGGGTTTGGTGGGTCTACGAGAGTGGCTGGGATGATCGTGCAGGGTACCGGCGTGATCACTGTCAGCTCCTCGTCCCCGGTCGCGGATGCCGCCGGTACGTAGGCACCGTTGACGAGCCGGTAGGCGTCGATGCGCGGGCCGTCCGGATCGACCAGCCAGCAGTCGGGCACGCCGTGGTCACGGTAGAGGTCGAACTTGAGCGTCCGGTCGTAGCGGCGGTTGCCGGCCTCGGCGACCTCGACGACCAGCAACGGCAGGCCGGTGATCCGTTGTTGGCGGTCGTCGTCGCCGGCGGCGGCCACGACGATGTCGGGGACGACCTCGCTGCGCGGCTCGATCCGGACGCTGACGTCACGGGTGTGGACGCGCATGTCGGCCGGGGTGGCCTCGACGAGCAGCCGGACCAGGCGTTTGGTCACCCGGGTTTCCAGCGGCGTCGGCCATGGGCGGACCACGAACATCCCGTCGACGAGCTCGAAGCGGGGGTCGAGCGCGAGTTCGTCGAGGTCCGCCACGGTGAGCGGCGGCGCGGGCAGCGTTAGGACGGGACGGAGCGAGCGTGTCGCGGGGCCGGGAGAAGGCACGCCAGTAATGGTGCCCTGTGGCCCGGAGACTGTCTAAATGTTCTTTGCCGTATCGCTGTCAGCCGAGGCCGCGGGAGTCCTGCTTGAGCGCGGTGTCTATGGTGAGCGCGGAGGCGACCACCAGGCTGCGCAGCGGATCCGTCAGCGGACGGTGGATCTGGACGACGTAGTTGTCAGCGGTGGTGAACAGGGTGCGGGCCAGCCCCTCCCAGGTTTTCGTCACCCGGGCGATCTCGGTGTCGCCGTGGTCGACGATCGAGAAATTCCACGCCCGCCAGTTCTCCGTTTTGATCGTTCCGATGGGCGTCCCGCCGGTTTCCAGCGCGAAACGGATCTTGCCGAAAATGTTCTGCTGGACGATCTGGCCGATCTCGAATCCGTCCGGCCGGGTGAGGACCAGATGGGCCACGCCGGCGCTGTCGCGCACCTCAAGCCGGTGGGTGAAGAACTGGTCGAGCGAGCTGACGAACCGTACCGCTTTCTTCAACGCGCTCTGGCCGACCTCGACAACCGAACCGATCTGGTTGCCGGCCTGGTCGAACACGGCGTACTCGTTCGTCAGTTCGATGAGCTTGGTCTTCTGGTTGACCACCAGGACCGGTTCGGTGAAAAGCGTCCCGCCGCCACCGTGGACGGGTCGTACACCCGCGCCTTCAGAAACCTGGCGCTGGACGCGGTCCGGTGCGTAGTTGGTCTGTACCGGCGCGTTCTGGTAGCCCTGTGGAGTTCCCCAGCCCTGGGCGGGCGCCGTCTTGCCCGGTGATTCCGGCTGTCCCGATGGCGCGTCGCTGACCTGGTCGGTCCAGGTGGTGCCGTCCCAGTAGCGGAAGCCGTGCTGGCCGGACGGGTCGGCGTACCAGCCGGCCGGCGGTGTGGTCTGGGTCATCTCGTACACACTCCCGGTCATGGTGCTGTTCGCGGCCCACCACGAACCCGTGGCGGCGGTAACCCCACCGAAATCGACGCTTCACGAGAGTATGCCCGACATGGTCGGTAAATCGCCGCGACCGTCGTCCAGTCCTGGACCAGGCACGACAGGGACATGACACGACAGAGGCATGACAAACGACAGAGGCATGACAAAGGGGCGGTCCCGCCATTGGGACCGCCCCTTTTTATCCGGTTTGTTCGGTATTCAGGCTGTAGGCCTCAGAAGTCGAGGTCTCCACCGCCGCCGGGCGCGGCCGGGGCCGGGTTCTTCTCCGGCTTGTCGGCGATGACGGCTTCGGTGGTGAGGAACAGCCCGGCGATCGACGCGGCGTTCTGCAGCGCCGAACGGGTGACCTTGGCCGGGTCGATGATGCCGGTGCCGATCAGGTCGACGTACTCGCCGGTGGCCGCGTTCAGGCCGTGGCCGGCGGGCAGGTGGCGGACCTTGTCGACCACGACGCCGCCCTCAAGGCCGCTGTTGTAGGCGATCTGCTTGATCGGCGCCTCCAGGGCGAGGCGGACGATGTTCGCCCCGGTGGCCTCGTCACCGGCGAGGTCGAGCTTCTCGAAGGCGGTGACCGACGCCTGCAGCAGCGCGACGCCACCACCGGCGACGATGCCCTCCTCGACCGCGGCCTTCGCGTTCGAGACGGCGTCCTCGATGCGGTGCTTCTTCTCCTTGAGCTCGACCTCGGTGGCGGCACCGACCTTGATGACCGCGACACCACCGGCGAGCTTGGCCAGCCGCTCCTGCAGCTTCTCGCGGTCGTAGTCGGAGTCCGACTTCTCGATCTCGGCGCGGATCTGGCTGACTCGACCGGCGATCTGGTCGGGGTCGCCGGCGCCCTCGACGATCGTGGTCTCGTCCTTGGTGACGACGAACTTGCGGGCCTTGCCGAGCAGGTCGAGGGTGGTGCTCTCCAGCTTCAGGCCGACGTCCTCGGAGATGACCTGGCCGCCGGTGAGGATGGCGATGTCACCGAGCAGAGCCTTGCGGCGGTCACCGAAGCCGGGGGCCTTCACCGCGACGCTCTTGAAGGTGCCACGGATCTTGTTGACGACCAGGGTGGCCAGGGCCTCGCCCTCGACGTCCTCAGCGATGATCGCCAGCGACTTGCCGGCCTGCATGACCTTCTCCAGGAGCGGGAGCAGGTCCTTGACCGCCGAGATCTTGCTGTTGACGATGAGGATGTACGGGTCGTCGAGGACGGCTTCCTGACGGTCGGCGTCGGTGACGAAGTACGGCGAGATGTAGCCCTTGTCGAAGCGCATACCCTCGGTGAGCTCAAGCTCGAGGCCGAAGGTGTTGCTCTCCTCGACGGTGACGACACCCTCCTTGCCGACCTTGTCCAGCGCCTCGGCAATCAGCGCGCCGATCGCGGGGTCGCCCGCGGAGATGGACGCCGTGGAGGCGATCTGCTCCTTGGTCTCGACCTCCTTGGCCTGCTTGGAGAGCTCCTCGGAGACGCGCTCGACCGCGACCTCGATGCCCTTCTTCAGGCCCAGCGGGTTGGCGCCGGCCGCCACGTTGCGCAGACCCTCGCGGACCAGTGCCTGGGCGAGGATCGTCGCGGTGGTGGTGCCGTCACCCGCGACGTCGTTGGTCTTCTTCGCTACTTCCTTGACGAGTTCCGCGCCGATCTTCTCGTACGGGTCCTCGAGTTCGATCTCCTTGGCGATGCTCACGCCGTCGTTGGTGATCGTGGGGACGCCCCACTTCTTCTCCAGAACGACGTTGCGGCCCTTCGGGCCGAGTGTGACCTTCACGGCGTCGGCCAACTGGTTCATGCCGCGCTCCAGGCCGCGCCGTGCCTCCTCATCGAAGGCAATGATCTTCGGCATGGTGTCGTGGTCCTCCCAGGGGAATGGCTGTTCAATGGCCTGGCCAAGACGACGCCCGCGACGGACGGCCCGGTGGCCTCGTCGCTCAGCCCTGGCACTCGCAGCGGGTGAGTGCCAGCTCCTGTTTAGCACTCGAGGTGGGTGAGTGCAAGCTCGCCCCCCGCTGCGCCGCATGGCCGGACGGCCCGTCGCGGGCCCGGCCAGGTGGCGGCCGCGCGCCCGTCGTATGTCCGTCGTATGCCTGTGGCATGCCAGCCGCATGCCGCGCTCCGGTCCGTTGAACCGCCGGTGAACTCCTGGTGCGCGGTGGTCGCCGGCGGTCGCGCGGCGCGGCCGTCCCACAGCTCCAGCCGCCCCACCGGGCCAGCCGTTTCGCCGGGCCAGCCGGCCCGCTACTCCATGAAGTCGCCGGGACCGATCCCGAGCTCGCGTTCGAGATCCGCCGGGCTGTGGTCGCGCAGGTAGGCGGAGAACTTCCGGGCCACCGCGCTCATGTGCTCCTCCGCGGTCCGTCGGCCGATGCGCTGGCGCCTGGCGATGCTGCCGTACGGCTCGCCGCGGGCGCGGGCCCGCAGGACGGCCCGCTGCGTCGGTGAGGCCGGGCAGCGCCCCGGTCCGGCTGACCGCCTCCGCGAGTCCGGTCACCGCCGTCATGAGGACCATGCGGCCCGCGCTGACCGCGCTGACCGCGCTGACCGCGCTGACCGCGCTGACCGCGCTGACCGCGCTGACCGCGCTGACCGCGCTGACCGCGCTGACCGCGTCGACGGCGTCGACCAACCGGGCCGGCGGCTCGGACTTGTGCACGATGCCCCACGCGCCCACCCCCAGGCATCCCGCGAGCACCAGCGGCCGGCGCTGACCGGTATAGATGATCACTCGATGGCCGGCGCCGGCGACCGCCCCGACCGCCTGCCGGCCGTGCACGGGGGCGGACCGGCTGCCGCCGCTCAGGTCGAGGTGGACGAGAACCGTGTCGAGCGTGCCGGCAGGCGGCGCGAGGGCCAGGAACTGGCCGACGCCGCTCGCCGCGACGACCACGGTCAGCCCCGGTACCAGCAGGAGCCCGTCTTCAGGCGGAACCCGCGCCAAGGAGGACGAGGGCCAGGGGCGCAGGTGGGGCGCCCACACATCGCAGGACACCCGGCCGCGCCACCGCCATGCCGGTCGCAGCGGTCATGCGGCTGCGGCCGTCGCCCGCGATGACGGTGTGACGGCGACAGCCGAACCACGTTTTCGCCGGTACCGGTTCCATCGCACCGCCGATGGCCGCTGGGGGACCTGTGCGCCTACAGCCCTCCCTGGAGGGCTGGCCGTTACGGGTGGCACCGACCTCGGTCGCGAGCTGCCCGGAGGAGAATTTTTGCGGCGCTGGCTGCCTGGCGTCGACTTTTTCCGGCAAAAGACAGGCTGGTGTGGCCGTGCGGCATGCCCGGCAGCGCGGAGCCGTCGTACGGGGGTACGTCGGCGTCGAGGGCCTCCCGGACGCTTACCGCCCATGTGCCGAGTGTCGACATGCCAGCGGCCTGGTGTTCCTCGTAGGCTTTCTTCGCGTCGACGGCCTTCTCTCGCCGGGTCGAGAGAAATTCATGATCTTTCTTGGTCGGCTGGAACGCGAGATAGGTCGGTCGTTCCTCCTGATCCGAGAAGGCTGCGGCGATCTGTCGCCAGAGCAGTTCCGTGGGATCGCTGAGCAGGATGCCCCGCGGATGATCAGTAGGGTCGGCTGGACTGGCCGACGGCTCGTTCGCGTCATCCGGCTCCGTGGGATCCATCATTGTCGCGGTACGCTCCTTCTCTCGTATCGACTACGGTTTCGGCGCGCAGTATCCGTTGAACCTCGAGCAATGCTGCTCGGACGTCTGCCGGTGTGTGCTCGATGTCGGTCCGCTGGACCGAGTCGAGCGCGTGCAGCCAGGTCTCACCGATGGGAGATATCTCTATCGACAGTTCCCACCGGTCGATACTCCATTCGACACTGATGCCGCCATCGGGGGTTGGGTAGAGATGTGGTACGGGAATTCCGTACCGGCCTGACTCCCGGAGGAGATCTCGTGTGACTGAGATGGCTCCATGGCTGACCCGTTCACCTTCGCCGTCGGTCCAACCCGGTTCCAGTCGTTCGATTTCGGCGAGCCGCTGGAGGGTTTCCGCGATCTTTGTTTCTGAGTTCCACGTGTCGTCCGTATTTTCGTCCGTGACGGCGGACACCGCGAAGACACGCTCGATCCGTTGTGGTCGTTCGTCTTCGGAATAGCGAACCAGTCCGTCGATCACTATGGGCTGGGTGTCGATTCCCAGGGCGTCCCTGAGCCACTCGAAGCTGTCGAGATCGCAGGAGCCGGACATGGTTCGATGTTCATCGACCCGAAGTCTGAACGACAGGTCCTCGCTGTTCAGGTCGACCACTCGGCCTATAATGCAATGGCGCTTA
>NZ_CAAAFS010000354.1:0-9363 GCF_900634755.1 Protofrankia symbiont of Coriaria myrtifolia | reverse complement strand
TCCGGATTCGGTGTAGGATTTCGTCCCCATGATGAGAAGACGCCGGCGAACCTCTCTGTCATAGCTGATGCGACGTTCGCCCCCCGGGGAGCCCAGCTCGATTCTTTCATCGCTTTCCAGCGTCTGCCCGAAGCGGCCGAAGGCCGATCGAACCCGTTCGGAGAACAGGTCGGGCAGCGTTCCGCCGCTCGCCGTCGCGACAATTGCGTCGTTGATGAGGTCCCGGGTGCGGGTGAACTCGTCGTCGAGGGGCAGTTGGCCCACGGGTGTCACTCGTTCGACCATGGTGGTGACGCTGCCGCCTTCGAGCCGGACAAGGCGAAGATCCAGACGGCTGGAGAATCCTCTTGGCAGCCGCCGGCGGCGTGGATTGTCCCGCATGAAGAGGGTCCGTGCCGTGGCCGCCACCAGATCCTGGTAGGCCGCGAGCTCGGAAGCTGCCGTCAGCGGCAGGCCTCGGCCATGTTCAAAGCGACCCCCACGCAGGCGAAAGTGAACGAAGTTCCCGTCTCCCGGTTCGGTGTCCACAATCTTGACTTTACTGGCCCGCTGTCGGAATGGATCGACACGGGCTTCTTCTCAGTGGTCTGCCGGAACGGCGGCGCGGCAGGTGGCCACGCCGCCGTTTGCGTTGTCCACGCAGATGTCGGCGATGCTGAGGTTGTCGGAAGATGCCGTGGCGGGCGATCGGGGTCAGTCGCCGAGGCCGGCGGCTTCGAAGGCGCTCAGGGAGGGGCGGATGGTCGCGGTCGGCCGGCCTGTCGGGATCAGTGGGTCGAGGGTCTTCAGGCCGTCGCCGGTGTTGAAGATGACGGTCTCGGCGTCGGGGTCGAGCAGGCCCTCGCGCAGCAGCCGCCGCAGGCAGGCGACGGTGACGCCGCCCGCGGTCTCGCCGAAGACGCCCTCGGTCCGGGCCAGCAGGCGGATTCCCTCGACGATCTCGGAGTCGGTGACGTCGGTGATCGCGCCGCCGGTGCGACGGGCCACGTCAAGGGCGTACGGGCCGTCCGCGGGGTTGCCGATCGACAGCGACTTGGCGATGGTGGACGGCTTCACCGGCGCGACCGTGTCCACCCCGCGGGCGAAGGCCGCCGCGACCGGGTTGCAGCCCTGGGCCTGCGCGCCGAAGACCCGGTACGGGGTCGGCTCCACCAGACCGAGCCGGCCGAGCTCACCGAACGCCTTGTCGATCTTCGTCAATAGCGACCCGGACGCGATCGGCACCACGACCTGCTCCGGCAGCCGCCAGCCGAGCTGTTCGGCGACCTCGTAGCCGAGCGTCTTGGAGCCCTCAGCGTAGAACGGCCGCACGTTGACGTTGACGAACGCCCACTCGTACTCACCGGAGAGCTCACTGCACAGGCGGTTGACGTCGTCGTAGTTGCCCTCGATCGCGACCAGCGTGCCGCCGTAGACGGCGGTCGACACGGTCTTGCCGTCCTCGAGATCGTGCGGGATCAGCACAACCGAGCGCAGCCCGGCGGACGCGGCGTGCGCCGCCACCGACTGGGCCAGGTTGCCGGTGGACGCGCAGGCGACCGTGGTGTACCCGTGCTCGCGCGCGGCCGACAGCGCCACCGACACGACCCTGTCCTTGAACGAGTGGGTGGGGTTCGCGGTGTCGTCCTTGACCCACAGTGTCCGCATTCCGAGCTCGGCGGCGAGGCGGGTGGCCGGGCGCAGCGGCGTCCAGCCCGCCCCGAGGGACACCCTGCGTGCGGGGTCGTGACCGGCGGGCAACAACCCGACATAGCGCCACAGGCTGGTGGGGCCGGCTTCGATGGACTCCCGGGTGACCCGGCGCAGCGCGGAGTCGTCGTAGGCAATCTCCAGCGGGGCGAAACACTCGATACAGACATGCGTCGGGGAGAGCGGATAGGCGGCACCACAGTGGCGACACGACAGGGAAACCGCGGGATTGACGACATCGGGGCTGATCGTTGTGACGCGCTCGGGGGCGACTGTCATCTGTGAAACTCCTCATCTTTCCCAGGAGCCGGTTGCGTCCTGGGACGGAATTAGCACCTGCCACGCACTGATGCGGGTGGTTGCCGGGGCTTCACTGGGCCGGTCCCTCTGCCCCTCTGGATGAGCCGTATGCGGTTGTCAGTCCGTACTGTAGTCCGTGTGCGGTCTGACGTATACCGTTGGTTCGAGCATAGGACGTATTACGGGCGGGACTTCTCGCCAGGGGAACTACTGGCCCGTAAGGTAGAGCCGATCAGCGTGGTACTGCCCGCGTTGAACGAGGCGGCCACCGTCGGCGCGATCGTCTCGGCGGTCCGTCGCGATCTCGTGGTCGCGGTCCCCCTCATCGACGAGATCGTTGTCATCGATCCGGGGTCGGTCGACGCGACCGCCTCCGAGGCGGCCGCCGCGGGCGCCTCGGTGTTCGCCGAGGAGCGAATCCTCACCGGCTACGGGCGGGTCGCGGGCAAGGGCGAGGCTCTGTGGAAGTCCCTGTACGCCACGTCCGGGGACATCGTGGTCTTCGTCGACGCCGACCTGGAGGACTTCGACGCGAGCCTGGTCACCGGGCTGCTCGGGCCGCTGCTGACCGAGAGCGCGGTGTCCTACGTCAAGGCGTCCTACGACCGGCCGCTGGCCGGGGGGCTGCTGCCCGGCGGTGGCGGCCGGGTCACCGAACTCGTCGCGCGCCCCCTGCTCAACCTGCACTGGCCACAGCTCGCCGGGCTGGTGCAGCCGCTGGCCGGTGAGTTCGCAGGCCGGCGGGCCCTGCTGGAACAACTGCCGTTCGTCTCCGGCTACGGCATCGAGTTCGCCCAGGTCGTGGACGTGTGCTCGTTGCTGGGAGTGGACGCCCTCGCTCAGGTCGAGGTCGGCCGTAAGGTCCACCGTCACCAGTCCGACGAGGCCCTTGGACGGATGGCTGCGGAGATCATCCATGCGGCGTGGACCAGGCTGGGCGTCCACACCGACTCTCTCAGCGGGACGCTGACCCAGTTCGGGCGCGGTGACAGCGGGCTGGAGCCGCGTACCCATCAGGTGGCGGTGCGGGAGCGGCCGCCTATGATCACGATTCCGGAGTACGCCGCCCGCTACGCCCGGCTGTACCACGGTCCGGTGGAAAGCGGCTGACCGTGGCCCTGCCGCGCCAGACGGGCCGCCGTGGGCAGGGTACGGGCTGTCCCGGACAGGTGGCCTGCACCAGGTGACAGCCCCGACACCGTGGCGCGGCACGGCCCCACGAAACGCCCGCCCCGTCCCACGTGCCACGAACGTCCAGCCGCCACGAACGCCACGAACAGCGTGAACGTCATGAAGAGCGCGAACGTCATGAAGAGCGCGAACAGCGTGAACAGGAGGACAGCACCGATGAGTGTCCGGGTCGTCTATACCGATCTCGACGGGACCATGGTGGGGCCACACGGATGCTTCTTCCGCAGCGAAGATCACTCCGTCACCCTGGACCCGGCGCACGCCCTGATCGATCTGCACCGGGCCGGCATCGCGCTGGTCCTGGTCAGCGGACGGACCCGGCCTCAGCTCACGGAGGCTGCCTCGATCTTCGGGGCGGACGGTTTCATCGCCGAACTCGGTGCCATCGTCGGCTGGGACCACGGGCACAGCAGCCAGATCCTGCGCGGAGCCATGCCCGAGACGTTCGACCGGATACCCGACGAGCTGGTCACGGCGCTGGTCGCCCAGTATCCGGGACGCCTGGAGGCGCACCGCTCCTGGATCCGTGGCCGTGAGATCGACATCATGCTGCGGGGCAACATCGACGTGGTCGCGGCCGACGCGTGGCTTGCCGCGGAAGGTTATGGATGGTTGACCATGCGCGACAACGGCATCATCGCGCGGGCCACCATGCCAGATCTGGACGATGTTCCGCACGTCTACCACCTGGTGCCCGACGGGGTCAGCAAGGGGGCCGCGGTGGCCTTCGACCTGGCCCGCCGGGGGCTGCGCCCGGAGCAGGCGATTGCGATCGGGGACTCCGCCAGCGACCTGGTCATGGCCGACCACGTCGGCCGCATGCACCTTGTCGCGAACGCGCTGCACCACACGGACCTGATCGATCTGCTGCCCGGTTACGACAACGTCATCGTGGAGGACGGCACCCTCGGCGCCGGGTGGGTGAGCGCGGTGCGTTCGGTTCTGCCCACGCCGCGGCCCGCCGCCGTCTGACCCCCGTGCCGCCCGGCAGGAGCATGCGGGCGGAACACGTGGACGCCGATCACGAGGAGAAAGAGGACGGCTGCGATTACGTAGGAGTTCCCGATCACGAGCTGCCAGCCGTGCCACCGGTATTCGCGGTCGTCCTCGTTGGGTAACCACCACAGCGGGGAGAGGACGAGCAGTGTGAAGCCGCCCAGCGCCGCGAGACGCCCCCCACGCGGCCGTCGTGGACCTGCCAGTGTGGCCAGCGCCGGCAGCACCCACAGCCAGTGGTGCGTCCAGGAGATCGGTGACACGAGCAGGCCGGTGATGCCACAGGCCGACCAGCCGGACAACGGTTCGTTCCGCCGGCCGGCCGCCATCGCCACCGCGAGGCCCGCGATGGCGATGCTCAGCACGACCACGCGGTACCAGGCCGCGTCGTGCACGGGATGTCTGGTGACCCGGGTCAGCACACCGGTGACCGACTGGTTGCCGGCGTACGCGATCCCGCCGACATGTGTGGGGTCGAGTGCGAGCCGCGTCCAGAAGCGCGTCGAATCCGACGGCGCGATGAGCATGGCCGCGGCTGAGCATGCGGTGAACGTGGCAGCGGCGACACCGGCGTCGCGTCGTCGCCCTGTGCACAGGAGGTACGGGATGAAGATCAGCGGGGTGAGTTTCACCGCCCCGGCAGCGCCGATCAGCGCACCGTGGGGCAGGGGCCCGGTGCGGCGGCACAGATCGAGAATGATCATCAGGATCAGCGGGATGTTGATCTGACCGTATGCGAGATTGCTCCGGACCGGCTCCATGAGCAGGACGCCCGCGGCGACGGCGGTCAGTGGCAGCGGCCGGGTCATGAGCCCGTCCAGGCGTGCCGCTGTCAGCACCTGGCGGGTGAGCTCGGCCAGGCAGGCTAGCAGGATGATCCCCCACACAGCCTGCGCGGCGGTTTTCGGCAGGACGGCGAACGGACCGAACAGGATGGCGGCGAACGGCGGATAGGTGAAGGGCAGGCCCGTCCCAGGCATCACCTGGTCGTACAGCGGCAGATTGTGCAGGAACGCGCTGCCACCCAGCCGGTAGACCGCCAGGTCGATCCTGGTCCCGAGCGCAAGCAGGACGATCAGCACGAGAAGCGCGGCCCCGAGCGACCCCGCGGCTGCCACCCTGGCCCAGCAGCGTCTCCCGACCCGATCCCGCCTCCCGGCCCGACAGCGGCGCCTGGCGGTGCGCTCCCGCGGACCTGGACAGGCCGTCCGCCATGTTCGTCCGGTCACTACCTTCTGCCCCCTGCTTCCTGCCCCTGCTTCTTGCGACACCGGCTGAACAGGGCCACATCGGCTGAACAGGTCATCGGTGTCGGCGCGGGTCGGCGGTGTCAGCGTTCGATGGTTGCCGCGCCGGACCAGCCGTTGCTGTGGCGGACGAGGGCGGCCGCAGAGATCGATACGAGGGCGAGCGTACTGATCGCGATGGCCGGCGCCTGGCGTTGCAACCACGGGGCGGCGCCGGGCAGACCGGCGAAGAGCAGCTCGCAGTGCGGCAGCGCGAGAAACGCGCCGATCGCGGACACGGTGACGACGACAGCCAGACGTTGGCGGTTCATGGCCATGGCCAGGGGCAGCAGCCCCCAGGTCAGATACCACGGATACAGGACGGGACCGAGCGCCGACAGCGTCAGCAGCCCCCAGCCGACAGTGGCGGTGATGTCCCGCCCGCGTATGGTCGCCAGCAGCCGGAGCATCACCGCCGCGGTCAGCACGATGCCGGCCGTGCGGGTCACGCCCAGCGCCTCGGCGAACTCGATCCTTGCGTTGGTGATGTCGCCCAGTCTGGTGAGCGCGTCGGCAAGGCCGACCGTCGGTGCGTAGAGGGTGAGACCTGCCGCCGGAGTGAACACTGAACGTAACCATCCCAGCCCGTCCGGAACCAGCAGCACGAGGAACAGCCCGGACACGGCCACCACAGCGGTATCCCGCGCCACCGACCGCACGCCGTTGCACTGCGACGGGTAGGTCCGTCGGAACAGGTAAGTCCGTCGGAACAGGCGGGCCCGTCGGGGCGGGTGGGCCCACCCGGATTCACCGGTCCGGTCGGGCGAGGGCCGCACGGCGTGCCATGCGATCACCGCTACGATCGCGAATGCCGCGGGCCACTTCACCGCGGCTGCCGCGGTGAGCAGTACCAGGGCCAGCGCCGGATGTCGTGCCCTGGCGGCCAGCAGTCCGGCGGTGAGCAGGGCAACCATGACCGCTTCGAGGTGGACGGCCCCCAACAACTGCATAATTATTATTGGGCTCGCGGCCACGGCGACAGCCAGCGGCCGCCGTTGCGGATCCGCTGCCAGCGCTACGCACGTCACGATGACGACGACACCGGTGAACGCCGTGATGCGCAGGATGACAACCGAGGTCAGCACGCTGTCACCGGACAGCGCGTAGGCAGCCTTCAACAGACCGAGAGCCAGCGGGCCATACGGAGCTCTGGACGTCCGCCAGACAGGATCGCTCGCCAGCAGGCCCGGATGGTCACCCAGGACGATCGGGCCACTGCGGTAGGGGTCGAGGCCCGAGCCGAGCATCGCTGCCTGCGCGATGTAGCTGTAGACGTCCAGGCTCAGGATCGGCGGCCCCGCGGCGGCAGGTATGAACCACATGGCCAGGATGATCACCGTACCGCGCAGTGAGACCCTGCCTCGGCTCGCCAGCAGGCACAGGCACAACCAGGCGCCCAGAGCCAGCACAACCCCGATGATCATGAAGGCGGGCAGTGTCGACGCCCGGTCGAGCCGAACTGGGGCGAGCAGACCCAGCCATCTGGTCGGTGGCTCAACCCCGTCGCGCAGCGCGAGTCGTCCGGCCGTAGCTACGACCAGACAGGTGCCGACAAGCCCGGGTAGTCCCGCCAGTAACCCTGCCAGGAGTGGGTCGCGAGGGATGTGGCTTCCTCGCCGTCCGGACCTTCTGCTGGTCGAGGGATGCGCCGCGGTCGACTGCGAGTGTTGCGTGGCCGGCCGGAGGGCTGTGGTCACAGTGTCACCGATGCCCCGCGGCACGATGTCCACAAAGATCAAAAAAGGCGGTACGGTTGTTGTCGCTGGGCAGGTACACGGTGTAAGAGACAATCTTACCCAATTGACTCTTCATGCGACTTCAGGCGACAAGTTGCCAAATCCGTAGTTGCTACGACATGACAACAGCCGTCCACCCGTCATCGGATGCCGACCAGCGACAGCTCCGTGAGGCGGGTGCTGTCAGGCGGGTGCCCACACGGCACGGGCCGGGCAGCACCGCTCGCAGGCCCTCGAGTATTCCCCGACAACGGCCTGGCCGCACGCATCGGTGGCCTGGCCGCACGCATCGGTGTACCGCGGCCTGAGTGACGGCCGTGCGGCCGTCTGCCGAGGTACTACTCTTCGCAGGATGCGTCACGTCCGGTCGGTCGACGAAACGCCGCGTCCTGTGGCCGGTGGAGGGGCCGCCCGAGTGCTTGTCGCCTCCAACCGCGGCCCGGTGGCGTTCGCGACGGGTGACGACGGGTCGCTTGTCGTGCGCCGTGGTGGCGGTGGGCTGGTCAGCGGCCTGCACGCGGTCGCCAGCGGCGACATCGGATCGGCTGGCCCGGCCCGCTCTGCCGGCGGGGCCGACTCTGCCGGCGATTCCAACTCTGCCGGCGGGGCTGGCGGTGGACTGGTCTGGGTGTGCGCGGCGCTCAGCGAAGCCGACCGGCGGGCCACCCGCTCGACGCCGGACGGCCGTCTGGATCTTGCCGGTCACGACACCGGGGGTGCGGCCGTCCACATGCTCGACGTGGACAGGGTCGTGTTCGACCGGGCCTACAACGCGGTCGCCAACCGTACGTTGTGGTTCGTTCTGCACCTGCTCTACGCGCCGGCGTCCCAGCCCTCCTTCGACGCGGCCTTCCAACGCGACTGGCAGGCGTATGAGATCTACAATGCGATGTTCGCCGAGGCGCTGGCCCGTGAGGCGGCGCCGGGCGCGGCCGTCCTGATCCAGGACTACCACCTGACGCTGGTGCCCGCGCAACTGCGCAACCTGCGTCCGGACCTGCGGATCGCCCATTTCAGTCACACACCGTGGGCACCGCCGGAGTATTTCCGCATACTGCCGGACGACGTCGCCCGCGCGGTCATCCAGGGCATGCTCGGTGCCGACCGGCTCGGCTTCCTCACCCCCGGGTGGGCGGAGGCGTTCTGCCGATGTGCCAAGGCGCTGCTTCCCGCCGACGTCGAGCTCGCGGCCGACGCCGACGCCGACGCCGAGGTTGGTCGTGACAGTGCCGGCCCGCGTCGCGTCGGTGACGACGCGCGTCGCTCCGGCAGCGAGACGGATGGCGCACGCCACCTCGACGGCATGCTGGCCGCCGCGGGCCGCCGTGACGATGCTGGCCGGCGTCATGACGGGATGGGCGGTGCGGACGGATCGTGGCTGCGCTACCGCGGCCGCGTCGTCCGGATCGGCGTCCATCCGCTCGGAGTCGACGGTGACTGGCTGCTCAAACGCGCGTCCGGACAGGATGTGGCCGCCCGTGCCACCGAGATACGCGAGCTCGCCGCGGGCCGGCGAGTGATCGTGCGGGTGGACCGGACCGAACTGTCGAAGAACATCGTCCGTGGCCTGGACGCCTATCGGGAGCTCCTGCGTGACTACCCACAGTGGCAAGGTCGGGTGGTGCACATCGTGTGCGCCTATCCGTCCCGTCACGATCTTCCCGAATACCGCGAGTACACGGCTGCCGTGCAGCGGATCGTGGCGGAGATCGAGGACGAGTTTGCGACCGCGACCTGGCTGCCCGTCCGGCTTGAGGTCAACGATGACTACCCACGGTCACTGGCGGCACTGTCGCTGGCCGAGGTGCTGGTGGTGAACCCGATCAGGGACGGTATGAACCTGGTCGCGAAGGAAGGCGCGGTGCTCTCCCGGCCCGGCGCGGCCCTGGTGCTCTCCCGCGAGGCCGGGGCATGCGTGGAGATGGCCGACGACGCGCTGGTGGTCAACCCGTTCGACGTGAGCGCGACCGCCCGGGCGCTGCACACCGCGCTGCTGATGGCCGCCGACGAGCGCCGTGACCGGTGCGCCCGGCTCGCCGCTGTCGCCGGCAGGCTCCCCCCGCGCAAATGGTTCCGCGACCAGCTCGACGCACTACTGGAGTAACCACGTGCAGTGACCGCACTGCCGGAGCGGCCACGCTGGAGGCGGCCGGCGTCCTAGTAGA
>NZ_CAAAFS010000353.1:3958-6112 GCF_900634755.1 Protofrankia symbiont of Coriaria myrtifolia | reverse complement strand
GTCTACTAGGCGAGACGGTCGGCGAGCAGACGCAGCAGCGCCACCACTCCCTCCGGGCCGGGGACGACGAGATCGGCCCGCTCCCGCAGCGCCCGTGGGACCTCCGGGCCGTCGCTGCACACGGTCAGCCCGGGGACGCCGGCGGCCCGCAGCTCGTCGACCGCGTCGAAGGCCGGCAGGTCGCCGAGGTCGTCGCCGGCGAACAGCACGGAGCGGACGCCCAGCTCGGCCGCGTGGTCGCGCAGCGCCCGGCCCTTGTCGTGGCCGGGCGGGCGTAGTTCCAGCACCCGTTTGCCAGGCGCGGCATCCAGCCCGTTGTCCCTGGCCAGGACGGTCAGCGCGGGCGTGAGCGAGGCCAGCGACGCGTCCGGGTCGGCGGTGCGGCGGACGTGGACGACCAGGGCATGCCCCTTGTCCTCCACGACGGTCCCGGCGGGTGCGTCCTGCAGGAGCCTGGGCAGCGCGGCCCGGACCGCGGCCACTCCGGGCAGCGGCTCGGGGCTGGTGATCGTTCCGGTGGAGGCGTCCCAGCGTTGTAGCCCGTACTGGCCGAGGACGGACAGCGAGCGCAGCCCCGGCTCGTCGGCGAACCGGGTGAGCGAGAGCAGGGCCTCGACCGGGCGACCGGTGATGATGGTGACCGATCCGACCCGTTCGGCCAGCCGGGCCAGGGCGCGCAGCGCACCGGGCGCGGGAACGGCGTCGGAGGGGCGGTTGACGATGGGTGAGAGGGTGCCGTCGTAGTCGAGCGCGACCAGGGCATGCCGCGGGTCGGTGAGCAGCGCGGCGAGCCCGGAGCCGCCGGCCAGCGTCCGGGGCGCCTCGGCGAGCGGGCCGCTGCCGGGCGTACCGCTGGTACCGGGTGTGTTGCTGGTACCGGGTGTGGAAGTCATGGGCTCAGGTCCGTCACTCGGGCGGGTCGATCTGAAAATCCTTGGTGATGACAAGGATGAGCGGATCGTCCGAGATGAAGTGCGCGCTTTTGGGAGCCGAGGCTCTGACATCCGGGATCAACTCCTGCAGGGTCTCGGCGGCGTCCTTCCGCTCCGGCGCGTAGAACACGGTCGGTACCGCGACGTTGTACGTCGCGTTGTAGTTGCCGACCCGGGTCACCGTGAAGCCGGCGGCTTCCAGCCGCGCCCGGGCAGCGTCGGCAAGCCCCTGCTCCCTGGAGTTGTTCAGGATCAGGACGGGGGCGAAGACGCGCTTTGGCGCGGTCGACGGCGGGACGGGAACAACCGCCTTCGGCGGCTGTGATGTTTCTACCGGTAACGGACGGGCGCTCGTCGCCGACGCGGCGGGTGCCGCCGGCGCGGCCGTGGACACGCCACCGGCGGACCGCGCGGCCGCAACCGTGGCCTGGGCCGGGGAAGCGGTCGCGGCGGCTGTCGCGGTGTCCGGCGAGGGGTCGTTGGCCAGGTTGATGATCAGGATGCAGCCGAACACGGCGAGCACGGCGACGGCCCCGGCGGCGATCCCGTGCAACCGGTCCCACCGGCGCAGCCGCGGCGGCCGGGGGGGAGTCACGGAAGAGATGGTCTCGGTCATGGCGGTACTCAGATCTCGGCGGGGTCGGGTCGGCCGGTGTGGCCCGAGCGCGCGCGCCGTCGCGTTGCCCGCAGCCTGCGCAGCCGTCTGACCAGCATCGGGTCGGTGGCGAGCGCGGCCGGGGAGTCGATCAGGGCGTTCAGGATCTGGTAGTAGCGGGTCGCGGAGATGCCGAACTCGGCGCGGATCGCGGTCTCCTTGGCGCCCGCGTATCGCCACCAGTGATGTTCGAACTCCAGCACCCGGCGCTGGCGTTCGTCGAGCGCCGCCGCCGGGCCGGCCGCGTCGGCATCATGCGCCAGTCGCGACTGGTGGTCGGATGACGCCGTTTGGTGATCGGATTCCGGCGGGTCGGACGATGCGGGCGTCCGCACGGGATCGTGCGACCCCTGGAAGGCCTGCGATTCGGGCGCCAGGACGTGAGCGGCGTTCACTTTGATGATCAACCTCCTCCGGCTGGGATCCGCGAATCACAGGAATGTGCTTCGCCGTCCACTATTTCAGAGGCTGGGTCCGACAACTTCGGCCGAGCCGGTCGACACGCGGGATCCTCCCTCGTCAACCCCGCCTGCCTGGCACCGCATGAAGAAGATCACGCCTTCGGGC
>NZ_CAAAFS010000353.1:0-3535 GCF_900634755.1 Protofrankia symbiont of Coriaria myrtifolia | reverse complement strand
ACTGTCATGCGGTGACCCGTCGCTTCACCCGTACCGCCGAGGACTTCCGCTGCCTTGCCTGCGGGACGCCGGTGCGCGGCGACGGCTACACCAACCACTGCCCGCGCTGCCTGTGGTCCCGGCACGTGGACGTCAACCCCGGCGATCGGGCCGCCGACTGCGCGGGGTCGATGCGTCCGGTCGCGGTGGAGGTGCGCGCCGGGCGAACCATCCTGCTCCACCGCTGTGAGGCCTGCGGCCACCAACGGCGGAACAGGATATCCCCGGCGGACGACCTTGAGGCAGTCATGCGGCTGTCGGCGCAGGGCGGCGTCGACCATGCCGGTTCCGTCCCGGATCATGCCGCGCGCCGCGCTCCGCGGGGCGGACGCGAGCGGCCTGGCCGGCGCGAGCGGGCCCGGCCACGGCAGTTGTACGAGGGCGCAGGATACGAACGGCAGTTGCACGAGGGCTCCGGGTACGAATGCTCCGGGTACGAGGGGGCCGGCCGCGGGAACCGCCCGGACCGGCGCCACCCGAACCGGGACAGCCCCGGCCCAGCCGGGTAGGCGGGACCTGGCACTCTGGCGGCGGATACCGTCATGGAACGTGCGGACGGCTGACATCGGTACCGCCGGGCCGGCGCCACGGCGGCCGGGCCGGCGCCTGTCCGTGTCGCGACGGATCCCATCCCGCCCCGGGTATCCCGGCCGGCCTGTGCCGCCGGCGCGCCTGTCCCGGTGGACGCAGCCATGGTTCAGGCCCTGGTCGGCCCGCCGGATTCGGATCTTCTGGCTGGTCTCCCGGGTGCTCCTGGTCATCCTCGCCGTCGCGGGCAGGACGTTGGGCGCGCAGCACGGGGTGCTTGGCGACGTCCGGCTCTACGACCACTGGGGCCACGGCCTGGTGCACGGCGCGGGGCTCCCCGTCGACGACGACCGCTGGCAGTACCCGCCGGCCGCGGCGATCGCGCTTGCCGTCCCGTCCGTGCTGGAGACGGTCACCAGGCTGCCCTACGAGGTCGGTTTCTTCCTGATGATCCTCGCGGCGGACGCGGCGGTCACCGGCATGCTGGCCCGGCGCTCGGCGTCCGCGGCCCGCTTCTGGCTGCTGGGGATCTGCGCGCTCGGACCGGTCGCACTGGCCCGTTTCGACCTGTTGCCGGCCGTTCTGGTGGTGGCCGCGCTGGTCGGTGCCACCGACCGGCGGTGGGGGCGGGTGGGGCTCGCGGTCGGCCTCGGCGTCCTGCTCAAGGTGTGGCCGGTGCTGCTCCTGCCCGCGTTCGGCCGCGTGGTGGGAGCACGCGGCCCGGTCCCTGGCGCGGGCCCGGCGCCGGCCCGCGACGCGCGTCCGGGCCCGCTGGTGGCGCGTGCCACCGGTACGGCGTCGTGGCCGGCCCTGGCCAGGCTGGCCGGCGGGCTGGCGGCGGCGGTGGCGCTGGTGGCCGCGGTGCTGTTCGCGACGGGCTGGTGGCGGGAGGCGTTCGGTTTCCTCGGCGCGCAGGAAGCTCGCGGCCTGCAGACCGAGGCCGTCCCGGCGACCCCGTTCGTCCTGGCGCACATGGTTGGCCTGGGCTCGGGCCCGGTCTACGACTGGGGATCGTTCCAGTTCGGCTCCCCGGCGGCACGCGCCGTGGCGACGGCCTGCTCAGTGGCGGAGATCGTGGCCGTGCTCGGTGCCACCGTGTGGTGGTGGACACCCCTGCGGTCACGTGCGGCCACGAATCCGGCGGACCGGATGCTGGCGCTGCTCCTGATCGTCCTGGTGACGAGCCGGGTGCTCAGCCCCCAGTACCTGGTGTGGCTGCTGGCGGTCGCCGCCTGCCGTCCTTTGTGGCCGAACCCGGCGGCCAGCGGTCCGGCCAGCGGTCCGGGCCTGGCCACCGGTACCGCTCCTGTTGCCAGTCCTGTTATCGGCCCTGTTGTCGGCCCTGCCGCGGGCCGGGGAGCGGCCATCGGCGCCGGCTGCACCGCGGGGGCGGCACCGATGGCGGGCCCGGAGCTCGCGGCGGGCCACACCGGGCTGGACTCGGTCAGCGGTACCGGCACCGAACCTGCGACCGGGACGGGCGCTGGCGGTCCGGACCGGGCCGGCGCGCCCTCCCGGACCGGTCCGGACACCGGGGTGGGCCCGGTCGGTGCTCGGGCGGCCCAGCCTGCCCCGCCACGTCGGTGGATCACCGTCGGGCTGCCGGCGATCTGCCTGATCTCTCTGGTGGTCTACCCGATCCGGTACGACGACCTGCTCGCGGGACAGGTCGTCGCAAGCCTGCTGCTGGTGGTGCGCAACCTGTTGCTGGTCATCGTCTGCTGGTTCGCCGTCGGCGAGGTCGCGCGAGCAGCGCGCCCAGGGCGGCGGCCCCCACAGCCACGCTTATGATCATGGCTGTGGGTGTGCCGGGTGGAGCTGCCCGGCCCAGCAGGGCCCAGGTCGGAGCCAGCGACGCCAGCGACGTCACGCACAGCACCACCGACGTGACGATCACCAGTCGGCGCGCCGCCGCGGATCCGCCGCTGGCTGCGATGACGGCGAGCGCCGGAACAGTGGGCGCCAGATACCACGGGTAGACGACCGGGCTACCCAGGGCAACCGCCATCCCCCCGACCCCGACGATGGCGACATCGTCCGGCACGCACCCTCGCGCCGACGCCGACGTGCCCGCTACAGCAACGGGCAGCGCCGGAGAGGGTGCTGTCGGAGCGGGTGCTGTCGGGCCGCACGTTGCCGGCGTAGATGGTGCTGGGGCGGGCGTCGCCCGGCCGGGCGACGTCGGAGCGGATGTCACCGGGCCAGACATTGCCGGCGCGGATGCTGTCGGGTCGGCAGCTGTCGGGCCGGATGGCGTCATGACGGATGGTGCCGGAGCGGACGACAGCGCCGGATGGGATGGCGCGGGCAGACACGGGGGCAGGGATGGTCTGCGCCAGGCGCGCACGAGGAGCCAGGCGACGACGGCCGCGGCGACGGCCAGCGACACCGCCCGCCCGGCAGCGAGCGCCGTCTCGGCCTGATCGCCGGTATCCCACGGGCCCGGCAGGTTCAGCAGACCCAGCAGGCCCAGCGGTAGCCGGATCAGGTGGGCGAGCAACGCGGCGGGTGCGATGCCGGTCCGCGACTGTCCAGAGGTGGCCAGCGCGCCGATCCAGGTCGGGCCGAAGCCGGCCGCGACCATGCTCACCGCCATCGTCACCGCCGCAACCGAAAGATCGAAAAGGGCGCTCCCCGCGCCGGCCGCGACCACTGACCGGCGTGCGGGGGATGCTTCGCCGTTCTCGTCGTGGTTTCCGCGGTCGCTTCGGCCGTGGCCGGCGGTGGCCCTCCCGGTGTGGCCGGCTGCGACCCGTTCACGCAGGTGGACGAGGACCAGCACGGCAAGGGCGAGGAAGGCGGTCACCTTGACCGTCCCAGCGAGACAGGCAAGCGCGACCGCGGCGCAGCGCAGCGCACCCGCCCGCGTCGACCACTGGGACCCGGTCGACCACCGAGACCGCGGCCACCGACGGGACCGTCGCGGGCGCCCGTACCCCGCCTGTCCCCATCCCACCCGCTCCCGCTT
>NZ_CAAAFS010000352.1:0-13606 GCF_900634755.1 Protofrankia symbiont of Coriaria myrtifolia | reverse complement strand
CCGCCGCCCAAACGCCCGCGCACCCCACCCTGGTCAAGAGAACGAGTACGGAAGTGATGGAAGTGGCTGCCATGACAGCCACTTGTTCCCTCGTTCTCGCGATTCGACGGGATTGGGTCACCAATCCTCGGGTGGCGGTGGCGGTCGAGGAGCAGTGCGGTGACTGTCAGGGTGGCGGCCAGGGCGTCCAGATGGGCTCCGCCGGTCAGGTGGATGGCGGTGACGGGGTTCGCGGCCAGCAGCGCGAGTACCAGGGCGGTCCGTCGGGGGTTCCCGCGGCCGGGCAGCAGCCGCGGGGTGAGCGCGACGAGCGCCACGACCGAGAGCACGGCGGCGAGCCGCAGCACGATGACGGCACCGAGCGGCCCGGTACCGGCCAGCGCGTCGCCGACCGTGGCCGCCGCCTTCTCGACGAGAACGGCCGTGCTCCCATAGGGAGCGTGGGTGTCACGCCAGCGCGGGTCGACCGCGGTCACGAAGGGTTCCATCTGTGGACCCAGCGCGCGTAACGCCGAGACGCCGTGCGTCGCCGGATCGAGCCCGTGCCGGGCGAGTTCGCCCTGGCTCGCATAGGCGTAGACGTCCCGGCTGAACAGTGGCGGGCCGAGCGCGAACGGCAGATTCCACCCGATGGAGGTAACGACCACCCGGGCGGTGGTGGTACGGCGCGTGGCGGGGCGCGCTGCCCCACGGGTATGCTCGGAGCCACTTGGGAGCGTATCGAACATAGACGGCCTATCGGATATATGCCATCTATCGTGCGAATCCACCGCGTTCTCGGTGGTGTGAGCGGCCGAATGAGTGATCGAGCGGACGAGGGCGCACCAGCAGATGCACAGGGTGATCACGGCGACGGCGGCGATCGCCGCGAGCCAGCCCCGTGTAGCCGTCGACGGTGGCTGTGATGCGAGAATCCCCCACCAGGATGAGGGATTGAAGGTGTCCGGGTTGCGCGGTCCGAGCCCGGCCTCGGCGAGGACGGCGGTGACTGCCGCGACGGTGCCCACCACGGTCGGCCACCCGACAGGTGCGTGAAACAGGCCCGCCCGCGGAAAGAATCGCGGACGGGGACTTCGTCTCCACCCGTCGATGCCGTTGTTGTGGCCGTGGTCTGGCGTGGGCCGCGTACTTCCGGTTGGCTGGTTCGTGGCGGTCTGACACAGGGAGGTGTCGGGTGGGTCTGCTCGGCACCGTCCTACGTCGTGTAGGGCCGCGTCGGGCTGTCCTGGTCGAGACAGAAGCGCCTCGTACTGGCCTGGCTGAGGTTGGCCTAGCCGAAGCTGTCCCGGCTGAGGCGCGGGCATCCCACGATCTTCCGTGTGACGCGCGGGCACGTCAGGGCCCGCTGGGTGGCGGGCAGCCGCGTCGCGCCCGGTGGCGCGCGGCCATCCGGCGCGACGACGTGCCAGTCGGGCCCACAGCACCAGCAACGCTCTCCTCTCCGGCGGTCCGTCCGGGACCTCGCGCCGTCCTCCAGGGATCCAGCTTCCGGGGATCCGGCGATGATGCTCCGCAACCTCGCGCGGTCTTCCCGAAGCCGCGCGCCGCGTTCCCGCGGGCTGTCCTCGCCGTTGCCGCCCTGCTGCGACGCCAGCCATGGCTGATCACCGCCGCCCTGTGCGGGTTGTCACTGGCGCTGGGACTCACCGGCCCGGACACCCCCGCACAGGAATATCGCGTGTGGCTGTTCAAGCACGGCGGCGCGGTGCTGTGGGACGACCAGTGGTACGGCGGGCACACCGTACCCGGCTACAGCGTGCTCTTCCCGCCGCTGGGGGCGCTGTTCGGGGTGCAGGCGCTCGGCTGTTTCGCGTGCGTCGCCTCCACCGTGATCGTCACCCGGCTGTTGCGCGGTCGCGGCCGGACGCACGGCCACGACCTGGCGCTGGTCTGGTTCTCCGTCGCGACGGTGGCCAACCTCGTGGTCGGCCGGATGCCCTTCGCGCTGGGGATGGCCTTCGGCGGGTTGGCGCTGCTCGGCGTCCGGGAGCGGCGGACGAAGACGGCGTGGGCTGGTGCGATCGGGTCGTCGCTGGCCTCACCGCTCGCAGGCGGGTTCGTGCTGCTGATCGGGGTCGCCCTGCTCGGCACGCTCCCGCGGCGCCGGGTGCTGCCGCTGGCGGGTGCCATGAGCGGGATCGTCGTCGCGTTGCTGTTCCCCGAACACGGTGTGCAGCCGTTCCCAGCGATGACCTTCCTGTCTCTGCTGGCGCTGATCGGCGCCGGGCTGTTCGTCGTCCCGCGGCACGAGGTAGCGATCAGGCGCGGGCTGATGTTGTGGGCCGCCGCCGCCGCGGTCTTCTTCTTCGTCCCGACCCAGATCGGCGGGAACATCGCCCGTCCGGCGACCCTGCTCGCGGGCCCGCTCGCGGCGATGCTGCTGGCCAGACGCCCACGGGTGCTGCTGGTCGTCGCGATCCCGTTGCTGGGCTGGCAGATCGGCCCGGTGCACGGGGCGCTGGCCACCTACGGGGACGCCTCCGGCCAGGCCGGCTACTACACCGGTCTGCTCGACTACCTCGACCACGGCCCGGTGGCGGTGGGCCGGGTGGAGATCCCGTTCACCCGGGCGCACTGGGAGGCGTCGTTCGTGGCGCCGCACGTCCCGCTGGCCCGCGGTTGGGAGCGGCAGCTGGACATGGAGTACAACTCGCTGTTCTACGACGGCACCCTTTCGCCCGAGACCTACCACAAGTGGCTGCTCGAACGCGGCGTCCGTTTCGTGGCGCGGCCGGACGTGGAGCTGGACTCCTCCGCGGTGGAGGAGGCGAAGCTGCTCGATGTCGGCCTACCCTATCTGGATCTCGTCTGGTCGGACGCCCACTGGAAGGTCTGGCTGGTCACCGACTCGCCGGGCCTGGTGCGAGGGCCGGCGGCGCTGACCGAGCTCGGGGTCAGTTCGCTCGCGGTGAACTTCCATGCGCCCGGTGTGGCGACTGTTCTGGTGCACTTCACGCCCTACTGGCAGCTTGACGACGGCCACGAGGCGTGCGTGTTCGAGGCTGCGGACGGTTGGACGGGCATCCTCACCGAGCAGCCGGGGCCGGTCCGCCTGTCCGCCAAACTCACGGTCAGCGGCCTGACCAGGGCCAGTGCCCTCGACTGCCCTCCGGACCCCCGCGTCCACTGACCGCCGCGACGTAGCGCATGAGATGAAGCGCATGGAAGGCAGGCGGGCCCCGTGGCCGGAGCGCTGTCCGCTGACCGTCCGTCGGCCCGGACAGCTCGACTTCAGCTGCTGAAAGAAGCTGCTCGCCGCTGTGCGTGAGAAACAGCTGTGCCGGGGAAGTGCTTGTTGTTGACCGCTGCCGCTTCCTTACGGCAAAATTTATCCGAGGGTTCGTCGGGCCGATAGTACCGCCTTGCGTCGTACTCGTCAGATCAATATTTTGATCTTGAAAGACGATCGTAAAATTTTTGAATATCCTGTGACTGTCGTGGAATTTTTCGTGACTCGGATTCCGGTTGTATCCGGAAGGCTGAACCGGATGAAGATCCGACCAGATTCAGAATTTTGTTTTCTCGTGGTACGGGCGCACCGGGCATTGGACGCTCCATTCTCGTCCGGTCGCTGCCTGGGCGGCGCCCCGGCCGAACTCTGGTGGCCAGAATCATAATCGGTGGCCGCGCCGGCGGAGGTGTGCTTGTACCGGGCGGAGCTCCCCTGCCTGTCCTCTCCAACAGCGCATGGCGTGGGCGCGGCGGACTCCCGGTGGAGCTGTCGACGGACGCCGATGGATGGCACTGGTCGGCAACCTGACAGGTTGATCGGCAATGGCTCCGGCCCATCCGCATCCCAGGCCGATGGTGCCTGCGAGCGGAGAGCCTGAACAGGGATCCCAGGGATGTGACCGGTCGCTGAATCCGATGATCTGGTCCGACGGCCTGCGTCCACTGTGATGATAATGTACGCACAATGTTGAAACAAATCTTGTCGTGAGCCTGAAAGCCGGGTTAGGCTTACCAGGGCGTTCCCGTGGGGAGGGGCGTCATGCCAGGCTGGGTCATGCCAAGCTGGCTTGTCAGCGCTGTCTCGGCTTCTTGTCCCATCTCTCCGATGTTATCTTTAAAGATCCTGAAGGCGGGGTGGATGTGAGCGGCATGCTCGCTGATCCGTACGGGCCGCGCTTCGAGTTTGTTGACGTACAGCCTCGTGCCGGTGTCGTCGGCCAGGAAGTCGTGGTCAGATGGTCCACGCTCCACACGAACGAGGTGTTCGTCGAGGGCCGTGGCGTGTTCCCGCCCAAGGGATCTCTTCCGGTGGCGCTTGAGGCCACCCGATCTCTGCGTCTGATGGCACGCGGGCCAGCCGGAGCCGTGGTGGAGGCGCAGACACCGGTAATACGTGTCTTCAACCAGCCGGACATCAGGTTCCTGAGGATTCCGACTCCACCGAGCGGCGTTGATACCGCCGCCAGCGCCACGTTACAGGCCGGTCTGTTCGGGCTCCGGAACGAGTTTGCCGCGATCCTGGCCCGTACTCCACACGGGCTGTCCGCCTCACCAGCCTCCTCGCCGGGTCTCCAGGAGCCCGGGAGCCGGGTCATCGGCAACCGTGACCGGCCGGCCTTTGCCTGTTCTGGCCGTTTTCCGGCGGGGCGGGCGGCGACAACGACGCCGGCCACCGGCTGGGGCGGCACCGTTTCACTGCTCGACCAGGTCGGGCGTCCGCGGTTGCCGCCCGCGCTGGTGCGTCCGGTGGGATTCCGCGGGCCCGGTGGCACACGCGGTCCAGGCCATGATCGAGAGGGTGGGTGGCGACGGGTGGCCGCAAGGCTGTGGCGGCGGGAGCGCCTGTCGTGAGACGGCTGCTCATCTGGTTGTCCGGGGCGAACTCCCAGATCCTCCAGCGCTGCCCGACCGACCGGGCGAAGTACGTCGGTATCGGTAGCGCGGTGCTGACCACTGCTCTCATGGCGGCGACCTCCTGCGCGTTCGCCCTGCACATGGCATTGCAACTGCCAATTGCCAGTTGCCTGCTCATCGGCGGGGCCTGGGGCCTTGCCATCATGAGCCTGGACAGATGGCTGGTGGCCTCCGTACAACGTCGGGAGCACTGGTACCAGAATCTGGTGGTCGCGCTTCCGCGGCTGGTGCTGGCGGTGCTCATCGGTCTGGTCATTTCGACGCCGCTGGTGCTGCGCATCTTCGAGCCGGAGATACAGGCCGAGATGGTCACCATTCATCGTGAGCGCGCCGACGAGTTCGACCGTGCCATGCAGAACGACGAGCGCACGAAGCAGATAGGCGATCTGCGGACCCAGCAGGCACAGCTGCAGGCCACCGTCGCCGCCGGCGGTGTCGTCACGGACGTGAACAGGGATCCCGAGGTGGCCCGCCTGCAGCCGCAGGTCGACGCCGCGCGAACCAGATACAACGACGCCGAGCAGGCCGTCGTCTGCGAGAAGGAAGGACGGCCGGGCTGCGGCAGCGGCCGGCCCGGCGCCGGCGTCGCCTACGACGAGAAAGTCACGATCCGGGACAGGGCCGGGGCCGAACTCGCCAGGCTTCAGCGCCAGCTCGACGCGGCTATCAGCGCGGCGCAGGCGAACCAGAACGCCTCTCGCGCGACCACGCTCGCCAACGCCCAGTCGGAGCTGGAGAGGGTCAACACCCAGCTCGACAGTCTTGAGAGATCCCGTGCCGCGGACATTGCCGCGTTCAACGCCGAGAACAGCGACGACACCGGGATGCTCATCCGCATCGAGGCCCTTGACCGGCTGACCTCCGAGCGGCCCTCCCTCGGCCGGGCCCATCTGCTGCTGCTCCTTTTCATCACCGCGATCGAGTGTCTTCCGGTTCTCGTCAAGTTCCTGATGTCGCTGGGGGTGCCGACGCTCTACGAACGAGCTGTCGAGATCGAGGAGCGCAACCAGCTACAGATCGAGGAGGAACAGGGCCGTCGCCGGCGGGCGACGGAAATCCTCAACGGCGGGGACACCTACCTTGAAGCCCAGATCGGGCGTGAGGAAAGGGACGCGGCGATCGAACGGCTGACCCGGAGCACCATCCAGGCCCAGGCCGACATTGCCGAGAGGATTCTCGCCAGATGGCGGGAACGCGAGCTGCGGCGCATCGAGGCGGATCTCGACAGCTACCTTGTCACCGGTTCGCGGTCCGCTCCGAACACGAACACCCGGCCCCGCGGCATGGCCCCCGATTACCCGCACCTGAGCGACCTGCCGTCGCAGCCCACCCGCGTTCAGCCGCCGACGGAGCGGCACCCGTCGGACGGCCGGGCCGACCCGTCAACCGGTGACGAGCCTTTTCCCGCGGACAGAACGTCCAGGGTGCGGCCGCCGGCAGAGCCGGTGCGAGGAAGCGCCCACTCCCAGGCGCGCGATACGACGGTGTCGTCGTACGACGGGCAGCCGCGGCACGAGCCACAACCCGAACGGGACGACCGGCAGCCGGACAGCGTCGAGGACGAGCCGGTGTGGCCCGAGCCCTGGCCGGCGCCACCGCGAAGGCCCACACCGCCGCGGGAGCCGGTGCGGCGGCAGGAGGAGCCTCAGCTGCCAGCTCACACCATCTGGTGGGAGCCGGGCGGTGACTCGGGACGCACGCAGCATCCCTTGCCGGAGGACGTGACGCGACCGACCGAGGCGACCCGCGTGCTGGCGGACGATGACGATGACGTCACGTGGCGGACGCCGGACAGCGCCCGCCCGGCCGGCCAGCCGGATGCCCGACCATGGGATCCGGACGAGGCGACGCGGGACGCCGCCGATCGGAGCACCGCCGGTAGGCGGTACGCCGGTCACAGTGACCGGACCAGCCACGCCAATCACGCCAATCACGCTGGTCAGGCCGGCAATCAGCCACGCGATCCGGACGAGGAACCGACCTGGGTGCCCCGGACGGACGGGGGGTTCGGCCCACGGGCCGACACCGCTCGCTCGAACGGATGGCCGGCAGACCTCCCCGACACCGAGGGCCCGACCGGCCGGGAACGGTCGACATGAGCACCTGGCCGAGCGGGTCAGGCAGGCTTCTCAACGTTGCGGCGACCTGCCGGCTGACCCGTGCCCTCGGCCCTGGCCCGCGAGCGGTGGTCTGGGTGCAGGGCCGCCCGTTCGACCGCGCGGGATGCGTGGCGCCGGATCGGCTCCCCGACCGTCCCGCCCGGCTGGTCATGCCGGCGGAGCTGGCCACCGAACTGTGTTCGGCACCCGGGGCCGACGCGGACGCAGCCCGAGGCTGCCCGGCCGGCGCGGACCTCGGTAAACGGGCCAGGTAGCAGGTCAGGTAGCAGGCCAGGTTAGGAGAAGGAAGCCGGTGCCAACCGACCGTCCGGGCGCATCCGCCCGGCTGGACGCGTCCGGGCAGTCGGGGCCGCCGGGGGCCGTGGCGGTCGAGCGGCTCACCGCCGCGGTGCGGCCCGGTGGCGACGCGATGTTTGTGCTGTACGGCCTCGGGATGGACGATGTCCCCGTCGGCCGTGACTATCAGGAGCGCGACACCGAGGAAGCGCCGTGGGAGACGCCGCGCGCCGGGGGCTTCGAGCGGATCGCCTTCTGCTCGGCTCGTGACCCCCGGTACTTCCGCGACGTCGACCCAGCGGACCAGACCCGCCATATCCGTTCCGGCCATATCTGTCCCGGCCCTATCCGTCCGATCCACGAGAATCCGGCGTCCACGAAGACACCGGCCGTGCCCGCAACGGCCGTGCCCGCAACGGCTGGGCCCGCGACGGCTAGGCCCGCCACCGCTGGGCCTGCCACCGGGTCCGACCAATGTGGTGGGATGCGGTATTTCTCCGGGCCGCTCTTCCTCGGTGAGTGGGCGCGCGGCGGGATGGGACGACACCCGCGAGGCAGCGGCGCGCGGGCGACCGGTGCGTGAGGGGCCGGCCCGCGAGGAGGCGGGGCCCGTGAGGGACCGGCCCGGGCAGGGCCGGTGGCGGCGGGCTGCTGCCCGGTCTGCGCCCTGGTGTGCGGGGCGGCGCGGGAGTGCGGACGATGCGGCTGGCTCCTGCGCGGTGACCACATCCGGGGAGAGATCGCTGGCGATCTTGAATGGGAGTTCGGCGCACGGCTGGCGACGGCGCGCCGCCGGTTCGACCTGTCTGCCGTGGTCCGGGTCGCCGACGCGCTCGGCAGCGGCGATCCCGGGCTTGCCGACCGGCTGGTGGACCTGGTCCGAGGCGGCCCCCCGGCGCCTGGCGAGATCGACGCCGCCCGGCGCGCGGTACGTACGGCGTCGCCACGGCCGGCGGCCGCACCGACGGCCATGGCGACGGACACCGTGGCCGTCGGCCGGCTGCTGAGCCGGATCGTCGCCGGTGAGGTGCAGCGGGCCGCCGTCGTCGAACTGACACCGGACGCCGTCGCGGTCACCGGCGTCGGTGCGGACGATCTGGGCGTCCCCCACCGGCTCGGGGCGCAGCGCACATGGAACTGGTCGGATCTGCTCCCGGAGCTGCCGTCGCAGCCGGACAGCCAGTGGTTGCGGCTGGCCGGCGGGATCGGGAGCCACGGCGGCGGGCGGGTGGCCCGGATCCCGACCGTGGGGTACGACGGCTGGCCCGCCGCCCTCCAGCCGCTGCGTGACGTGCTGGGCACGGTTGGCGCGTCCAGCGTGGTGGTGCTGGTCCGGCAGGTCGCCGGCTGGCCAATGGTGGACGACGCGCTCCAGGCGCTCACCGGCCACCTCGTCCGCACTGGTCTGGCCGACGGCCACGAGGCTGCCGCCGCCGGGACCGAGGCTCTGGACGAACTGCTGCGGCGGGCGCCGTTGCGGCACGGGTACGCCCTTGCTCTCGCCGAGGTCGACCGTGCCACCCGGCGGGTGCGTCTGGTGGCGCATCCGCTGTTCGAGGCCAACACCGTGGTGCCGGCCACCCCCGGGACGGCGCTGGAATCCGAGATCACGGTCGTGGCGCCACCGGCCCGTGCGGACGACCTGGCGCTGGCGGTCGTCGCCCCGGTGGCGGACGATCCGCGGCAGTGGCATCCGGTGGCCCTGGCGCGGTGCGCGTCGCGGCCGGGCGCGCCCGTCCGCGTCCGGCCGCGCTCGACGGGCCCGGCAGGGTGCGTTTCCTGCATCCGGCTGACCTGCGCGGCGGCGGCAGGACCTGGTTGGGCGTGCTGGACGAGGTCCCCGCCGAGTTCGGAGCCGATCTGGTGGACGTGGTCTTCATCCTCGAGCTTGGTGGTACGCCGGAGGCGGTCGCGGCCCGCTTCCAGGTGGTCACGGATCTGCTCGCGCTGCTCGGGAACGAGCATCCGGATCCGACGGCCGTGATGGTCGGCCTGATCGGATATGACGACCACGACCTGCTCGACTGGCAGCGGTCACAGCATCCGGTGGTGCGGTCGGCGGCGCCGAGGGCGGCGGCGGGTGTGCTGACGGCGCTGTACGGCTGGCGGCCGAGCGAGCCACGTTACGATTTCGCGGCTCCTGTCGAGGATGCGCTGCACGTCCTGAACGAACCGGCGGGGACGCGGTGGTGGCGCGGGGGTGCCGCGCACTGTCTTGTCACGGTCGGTGCCCGGCCACCGCATCCCGTACGGCAGGAAGACGACCTCGTCGTGCCCTGCCAGGCCCGTCACGACTGGAGGACGGAGATGGATCAACTGGTCGTACGGGAGGGTGTGCGGCGGGTAGCCGTCCGAGGCCGGCCTGAGATCGCCTCGGCTCGCGCCGGCGGTTCCGCGCGGCAGCGGGCCGACACGGCCTGGCGTGAGCTGGGCGCGGACGCGCTGTTCGCCATGGACGAGGTGTCCGCGTCCGGGCTGGCCTCGGCGCTCGGGCTGCTCGCAGGCTACGGCGAGCGTGTGCTGCCGGTGCCGCTGGCAGGCCCGGCTCCCGGTGGTGCCCAGACGCCCGGTGGAGCGCAGACTCTCGGTGGCACGCGCGCTTCCGGTGACGGCCGGGCTTCCGGTGGTGGCACGTGGTGAGCCGGCGGACGGATCGGCCGACGCCCGCACAGCGGCCGCGCCATGACATGCGCATCGGCCTGTGGGGCGCGACCAGCAGCGGGAAGACGACGTACCTGGGTGCGTTGAAGCTCGCCGCCGAACAGGCGCGCGGTCGGACCCGTTGGAAGGTCACGAGCAAGGACCCGGTCGCGTTGTCCAGGCTGTCGGAGCTCGCGCACGTGCTCGCCGTCAAACGCACGTTTCCGGAGGGCACCCAGCACGGCACCAACACCCGGCTGAGCTGGTCGTTCCTGGGGCAGAAACAGACGGGCCCGGCCGGCGGTGGCAGCCAGGTGGAGTTCGCCCTCGACTTCCTGGATGTTTCCGGCAAGCTGTTCGAGGATCAGTGGACGGGCGGCGACGAGAACGAGGACGGCGAGGACGAGCTCGACTTCGACGAGGTGCGCGGCGAGTTGGATCACGTCACCGGTAACGAGGCCGCCAAGGAGCAGCTCGTGGAGCACCTGGTCGCCTGCGACGGGATCATTTATCTGTTCGACCCGGTCCGGGAGGAGGAGAACGGTAACAGCTTCCAGTATTTCAACCAGGTGCTCGACGAGGTGGTGAGCAGGACGTTCGACAACGGGCGGCTGGTCGGGAACCGGTTACCCCACCAGCTCGCGGTCTGCGTCACGAAGTTCGACGATCCCCGGGTGCTCGGCCGGGCGACGTCGCGGCGTGAGCTCGAAGCGCTGGCGGAGACGCCCGGCCAGCCGAAGATCAGGGCAGGAGTCGCGTTCCGGTATTTCAACATGTTGTGCCACGAACGGCCCGACAATTCCGCCCAGAACATCCGTGACAGTATCGTGTCGAATTTTCACAGGGACCGTGTCAGTTTCCACGCGACCTCCTCGATCGGTTTCTACATCGGGGCGAACAACCGTTTCGATCCCGCCGACTACGCCAACATCGTCAGCGAGCACGGTCAGTTCCGTATCCGGACGCGACCACAGCCGATGAATGTTCTTGAGCCGTTGGTGAGGCTGGTGGGGCGGATTCGCAGGACGGACACGTCCCGATGAACGCGGTCGATCTCGACTGGGCGCTGATCAGCAAGGTTCCCGGGCAACGGGACGACTACGGCCTGCTGCGATCCAGCGCCACCGGTCGCCTCCGCCCGGGGGCCATGGCAAGGATGGTCAGCCACTTCTCGCCCGGATCACCCAGCTCACCTGGTGGGGAACACCGGGAGCGAGCGGACGCGCTGCCATGGGTCACGTTCACCTTTGCCACGGTCGCCAGCTCCCGGTACGTCGGGGTCGCGATCCGCGAGTGGCCGTGGGAGTCGACGGCGCCGGTGGACGCGACCGGCCGCCCGATCGTCCCGACGCGTTTCTTCTGCCTGCCGCTGGAGGACTTCGAGCGGTATTTCGGCAGCTGTCTGGCCCTGTATCAGGCCGTTGCGAAGCTGGCTGTCCCCGAGCGCAACGATGATCCGCTGTCCGTGTTGGTTCAGTCGCACGACGAAGAGGCATCGAGAGCCCGGGAACGTCTTCTGGGTGACTCGAGAATGTTCACCGCCGCGGCGGCGGTGGCCGCGGCGGTGCTCGACGGGCCGGTCGCGCTCACCCCTGGCTACCAGTCGCCAAGGTATCCGCTTGCGGACCGGATAGCCTTCATCGACGCGGTGGCCGCGCTGCTGCCCGCGGGCGTGCGGGCCACGCTGTCCGCGGGCACCTGGGTGGACAACCGGACCAGCCACAAGATCCGGCTCGCGTTCACTCACCGGCTGCGGGACGGCCTCGGAGAAATCGACCCGGACGATCCACCAGGAGCCGATACCGTCACCGACAGGCATGGTGACGGTATCGGCCGCGGTGGTGACCCCACTCGGGACAGCGGCCACAGCCATATTTATGCCGAGAACCTGAAGAAGCTGTGTCACCACTGGGGATCTGACGCCGTCCTGCGGTGGCTCGCCGCCGACCACAAACCATACAGTTTCAAACAGCCGGGCGAAATCGTCGACGCGCTCGTCACGGCGGAGCGGAACATACTGGTCGACCGCGCCCGGGAGAAAAATCCGGCGTCTTCGCCGGCCACGGGTCCGGAGATATCGCGGGCCGGCCTGGTGGTGCCGTCGGAAGAAGAATCCGCCCCGTTGCGGTATCTCATCGACGGTATACGCGGGCACCTGCGTTCGGTGCGGCCTTCCGGCTATCTGGCGGCCGAGCTGCTGAGCGCTTTTCTGTGGGAGATCGGCGAATCCGGTGATGCCGGGTCGATCGCCGATGACGTGAAACTGGTCGAGCGGCACTGGGTCGCGGAGGCGCTGCCAGCGCTACGTGCGCTGTGCCGGCGGCTGGCCGCGGTGGACGCCGACAGCCGGCTGCTCACGGCCCTGATGGCCATGGCGGGGCGTCTCGACTGTGTCCCGGAGATTCTCGTCGACTTCCTGAACATGCGGGGTGGTGTCGAGGAGGCTGATTCGAGGATACGCCGGGTTGTGATCGACTTCGTGATCGAACAACGAGGCGACACAGCCGGCTGGCAGGAGGTTCGGAACCTGCTGGCGGCCGATCACACGTACACGATCCACACGCTGTACAGGCAGGTGGAGTCCGACGAGTCGACCGAGGGCCAGGGCGGGCGTGATCTGCTGCGTCTGGTGGGCTGGCTGGAGGCCGCCGACCAGCCGGTATCCAGGGACGTTCTGAATGTCTTCCGCGCGTTGGAGGTCGCCTCCTCGTTCCCACAGGCGGTGAGCGCGGCCGACGTCGGCCGTCTCAGCGGGCCTGACGGGGCTGACGACCTGGGAGTGCGGGCGCTGCTGGCACGGGCTGCCCGGACCGGGCGGCTTGACGAGGTGCGGCCGGTGTTCGAGAGCTGGTTCGAGGCCGCGAGCCCGCGCTTCGACCAGCCGCGGCGGGAGGCGTGGACCGATTTCCTCGACCAGCTGAAAATCAGCGGCGGCCTGCGCAGGCGGCTGTTGAAAGCGGCCTCGGGCGAGTCCAGGAGCTGGTGGTTTCTACGTCGTGGTGGTGGCCGCGCCGTGGCCGACGGTCCTCCCGCGGACGTCCCGGTCGACATCGCGGCGAACTGGATGAACTACGATTTTCCCGGTAAGCATGATGATCCCGCTGTGGCGCGGCTGGTAGCCCACTACTCTCCCGGCGCACCGACGGAGGTCTCTTTCTTCGGCGACGGTGTGAAAAACGTGGCCGTGCTCTTCCGCGGTCCTGTCACGCCGGCTGGGCGGGAGAATTCCTTGTGGTGCTGTTATGCCGCATACGAAGAGTTCTCCGGAATCCGTCCGAGGATGGAAAAATTCTACTACGCGGCCGAGGAACGGGTACACACGTCGAATGCTCCGCGGGCCGGGCTGCGCATGCCGTCACCAATGGCGGCGGTCGACGATGTCGTCGCCGCCATCGACGCGTTCGGATTCGGCGCGGTAGCGGCCACCGCGGCACTCGTACTCGACGGGCCGGTGACCATCGCCATGCCGAAGCCGCCCGTGCCGCGGCGGTTGCGGCTGGCCTTTCTGGATGCCGTCCTGGCACTCCTGCCAGCGGGAGCGTATGCGTCACTGACGGCCTGCACATGGATGTCGGGTAACGGGGTCAGGCGTTTTCGCATTGCTTTCAGCGACAATACAAAAATATCAGAACGACATGTGGTGTTCTGGCAGGGGCTGCCAGCGGTCCCGTCGTTGCGCTCTGGTTTTGCCCGGACGTACTATC
>NZ_CAAAFS010000351.1:0-7248 GCF_900634755.1 Protofrankia symbiont of Coriaria myrtifolia | reverse complement strand
GTCAGGCGTTTTCGTATTGCTTTCAGCGACAATACAAAAATATCAGAACGACATGTGGTGTTCTGGCAGGGACTACCAGCGGTCCCGTCGTTGCGCTCTGGTTTTGCCCGAACATACTATCGTCGTCTCCTGTTGCTGCGGACGCTGTTCCACAAGACCACCCATGATATTGTCCGGATACTTGCCGCGGACAGTGAGCCGCTGAATCTGGAAATACCGGATCACAGCATCTCGGCTGTTCTGATCTCCGAGGGCGCGCTGTTCGGGGCGGGGCGGGAGAGCAGGGAGATCCCGGAGAAATGGCAGAAACGGGTGCTGGATGTCCTTGCCGGGCGTTCCGGCCCCGGTAGGGACGAGGACGATGTCCGGGCGCTCGAGATACTGCTTGCCGACGGCGCCCTGCCCGCCGTGGAGACCGCCCACCGTTACGCGCTGCGTCTGCGCGACCAGGACCGCCTGGACCAGGTGCTCGGCGAGCTGCTGGCCCGCGCGCCGAAGAAGGCCGACGACCGCTCCCGCCAGGCCCAGGCCGGGGCCGTTGCGCTGGCCCGTGAGTTCTGCGCCGACAGGTTGTGGGCGTACGGCGAACCCCGGTGGCCCGCGGTCGACCGCGGGCTGGCCTGCACCGGCCATGCTGCCCTGCAGGTCGTCATCCAGGAAATGCGCGCCGGTTCGGTCGACGGACTGCGGGACTGGCTTGAGCGGATGCACAGCGCCGGAGATTCGGCACCGTTGGTGCTTGTCCCGTTCTGGGCGCTCCTGGCCCAAGATCGACTCCCCAACAAAATACCGAGTCCCGCGGAGTTTCCCGAGGACGGAATGCGGGCGCTCCTGCAACTCGCCCACCGCTTGGACCTGCGCGGTGGCGCGTGGCGGCTACCGGCCCTCATCGAACGTCTCCCGGCCGGCTGGGGCCAGGTCGCCGAACCGTTCCGGCGGTTTTTCGCGCCAGACGTCCCCAACGGGCTGCCCGCCAGCGCCGAGGCGAACGACATCCCGGTGGCCGAATGACCGGAACCACACCAGCTGTTTCCCCGGAGACAAAAAAATGATCATTACGGGCCTGCTCGCCGCGCCTTACCACTGGGTGGGGGCGTCCTGGAGCTGCCGCCCGTGCGGTCGCGGGGGCCTCGACGGCCGCGGAGGAATCTGGGGAACCTGGCGAACGGGCCGGCCTCCCGCTGCCAGCCCTCCGCGTGGGTGCCCTCCGGGTAGGTGAAGGTGACGTTCCCGACGATCCGGGACTGGCCCGGGGAGAAACGGACCCGGGGCAGCCTGCCGCTGACCTGCCGTGGCCGGTAACGCACCAGGATGTCGGTCCGGGGGGTTTCACCGTCCGTCCGCGCGCGCCGGCCACGCACCGATCCGGTACCGGGAGCGTCGATCCGGTGCCGCGTGCTGATCTGCGCCTTCCGTCCCGACAGCTCCACCTGGACGACCTGGCCGTTCGGCCATTCCACCAACAGAATGCCGGCCAGCCTCGGGTACCACCACAGTCGTCCGAGGATGGCCGCGAGGATGACCGCAGCCACCAGCAGGAGGAGCCGGAGCACCCCCCACAGGTTCCAGCCGTCCGGGTTCGAGCCGTGCAGCACGGTGCTCTCGTCGGCGAAACGCAGCCGAAGGGGTAGCTTGAAGTCGTAGTTGGCCACGTCCCGCCACGGCGAGTCGATGGTCGCGCCCAGGCGAAGCTCACCTGTGACAACCTGTGACCTGCGCAGCCAGCCGGCGGAGTGCTGCTGCCAGGTCAGTATGACCGGAATGGTGACGCTCTGCCCCGGCGGCAGGATTATCCGATCTGGGACGCCCACCGCTTGCACGTCCGGGCGCGAAGGCGTGATCGAGACATTGGTGAGCTCCACCGGGAGCCACTTCGCCCGCGACGTCAGCTTCACCTGCGTGACCAGATGGGACGCGCCCGGGTCCACATCGGCCAGCCGCGGTTCCCAGGAGACCGTGACCTGCTCCTGCGTGTCGGGCGTGAGCAGGCCGGCGGCGGTGAGCCTGCGGGAGTCCTCCTTGGCACGGTCCAGATAGGCGCGCAGCTGGTCCGGGGGCAGCGCGAGCACCTTGGTGGCGGGCAGCGCCCACTTGAGCAGGCTGGCACCGGCCATCGCCTGATCATCGTTGCGCAGAGCGATGCCGTGGCCATGGACCCTTGCAAGGTCAAGCCGTTGTCGTGTGTGGTCCTGGAGCGCCTGCCACGGCCGGTCGTTACTTTCCGGGTCCGGGAAATCGCTGCTGCGCGGCGGGTTGTGGGCGCCATCGGTCAGTAGGAAGACCGCGGAGACGGGGGACGCGTCGCGCCGGTCGAGTTCGTTGACCGCCTCCCTGATGGCGGCGCCGATGTCGGTGGCTCCCCCGTTGGGGACGAGGGGCAGCTGGTCGATGGCACTGCCCGCGTCGGCCGCGGAACCGGAGTAGAGCAGGGCCGGAACGGCGTCGAAACGGATCAGGGTGAAACGGTCGGCGGGCGTGAGGCCGGCGACATAACCTCGCAGGAAGTCACGCACCTGGTCGAAGAGCGCGCCATCCCGCATCGACGCCGACGTGTCGACGAGCAGGACATAGTCGGCCGCCACGTCGTTGAGGCGCAGCGCGGTCATGACGGCGTTCAGATCCACCTGTGCGACGCCTGGGTCCGCCGGTGGGATGCCCGGGTCTGGCTGCGGGGCGCCTGGCGCCGGCGCCTGCGCGGCCGGCGCCGCGGCGACCACGGCCGCTGCCGGCGTGCCGCCACCAGCACCGACAGCGAGAGCCAGGGCGAGTATCACGGTGACGGCAAGCGCGGCGGCAGCGGTGCGCCGTCGCGTGGGCGCGGCCAGCGGCGCCGTGGTGTACGGCATGATCACATCGGACCTGCCTCTGCTCCGCTGCGGTAGGTGGTGACAACTCATGTCGGCCTGCCCGGTCCGCCGTTTCCCGATCCGCATGGGTGGTCATCTGCGCTCCCGACCGGTTCGAGAGCCGCGTCCCGAAAACCACCGGGCCGCTCTGCTGGGGCCGTTATCCCTGATCATTTCTGGATGCTCGCGTCTGATCTGGGTGAGCCAGGTCTGTGCCGGGGAAAGCGTGGTGAGATCCGGTCGGTGGTCGAGAAGCGCCTGGACGGCCTCCGCAGCGGTGACCTGCCCGCTGTTGATGGTGGCAGTGACCGCTTCGTCGCCGATAGTCGCGGATTTCCTGGCGATGTTGTAGAGCAGCCTGAGCAGCAGCCCGACCGCCTGCGGTGACTGTGGCCAGCCAGTCTGGTGGATGTGTACCGCCACCCGTCGGATGGTCCACTCGGCCTGTTCCCTGGTTCTCCGGCTGTTGCCGGTGGGACTGTCCCTGTACAGTTCTGCAAATGACTCGCTGAAGCAGTTGACGTAGTCCCTGGCAGATATCGAGGGGCTCTCCGTCCGCAGGTACAGCGGCCTGCGTGGTTGTTCACCGAACACCAGCAGGAGCAGATCCAGGGTGGCCTCGTGCGCGTCGGCCTGTGCCGGATCCGGAGTGGCTCCGCGCAGCGCGTCGACCCACAGCGGATATTCCTTCTGCCTCAGCCGAAGTGCCGTGCGCAGCAGCCAGGACAACACGTACGGCAGCAGTTTTGCGGCCGGTCCGTCGCCGGCCTGACGGGCCAGTCGTAGCAGGGCGAAGAGATAGGCATGCCCCTGATTTTCATGCCTGTCCACCTCGTCGATGGCCTCATGGCTCGGCATGCCGTCAAGGACGTCAAGGAAAGGCCACAGGACACGCCGTAGCTGTTCGGAGGTTGTCAGCCATTCCAGCAGGGCTCGGATCTGCTCGGCCGTCGTCATCCTGAGGGGTTCGGTCATCTGCCGGATCAGCTCAAGCGCCAGCCACGACGGTGCCTGAGCGATCATCGTCAGTGCCCGTTCGTCCGTAGCGGCGGTCGCCGGCCCGGCGAGCAACCGGCGGTCGCGGAACTGCTCCAGCACGAGGGACGCTGCTGTGGCACACCGCTGCCGATCGTGTGCCCGCAGATCGGCCAACGGTTCGGCTCGGCGGGTCTTCTGTCGGAGTCCGGGCCGGTGAGCCGCGGTCCTGGCGGTCTGGAAGTCCAGCAGGTCCACGAGCACCCGCTCGGCGAAGCCGAGATCGCCGGCCAGGCCCAGAAACCGCTCCAGCGTCTCGAGATCCGCGGGGCCCACCCACAGATGCTCCTGGACGATTCTCCCTGTGGAGCCCGCCAGCCACGGGTTCCGTTCCTCCACCGTTGGATCTGCGGCCGTCCATCGTGGCCAGACCTCTCCGACCGTCTCCAGGTCCTCCGCGCCCGCTTCCCGGAGCAGGAGCAGCACGGCTCTGAGCCGGAGGGAAAGATTGAAATCATCGATCCTGCCCTCCCGTAGCAGCTCGCGTACTTCTTCGGCCCGTGCCGTACCGTTGTGGATGGCCTGGGCGATATGGACCCGCGAATCCAGCTTGCCAAGGTGGTGTATGGCGTGTTCCGGATCGTTCGTCCGGTGTGGTTCCACGACTGAGGCGAGATGTTCGACGATCTCGCTGACCGTCCTGCCGCTTTCCTTCATGGCCACAAGCAGGTCGAAGTAGGTGGCGCACCTGCCGTCGAGGGGCGGGTCGGGGGAGGGAGGTCTGCCCGGGGGTGGCCAGTAGACGGCCGTGTGCCCGGGCCGGGGATGGTTCGTGAACGCCAGTCTGATCCGGTGGGTGCTCCCGCCGTCCGCCCAGGTGCTGGCGACCAGTTTCGACCGCTGGCCGTAGGGGAGCAGCGCGGCCACCGCGTCGAGGAAGCGCAGCCGCAGCATCGTCCGCTCGTCGGGGCTGCCGGTCGGGCCGCCGCACACCGACACCCGGTGCGCGAGCAGCAGGGCGGCGGTGGTCGCCACCAGCTCGAAGCCGAACCGCTCGATGTGCTCCGCCAGCTCGTCGGGATCCAGCGGGGTGAGAGCGATCCGTAGCGGTTCGTCGCCGTCGTTATGTCTAGCGATGTTCGCCTTGCTGAGCGTGGAATACAGTGTCGCATAGGACACCGGAGTGCCTGCCAGATCGGGGAAGGGCACGCAGAGGTATCTGGTCGTCGCGATCAGCCTGCGCGCGCCGTCACGCTGGTCGGACCAGGTGCGCTCCGCGATCCCGAGCACGCTGCTCCCACCTCGAGGCGCGTAACTCACCGTCACCCATGGCAGGGCATCGGGCAGCGCCTCCCTGATCGATCCCGATGACGGAGTGCCCGGTGTGAAGCGCCGCAGGATCTCGTCGAAGCCGGCTCGGGAGAAGAAACCGCCGCTCGACCGCAGCACGGCGTAGTCGCTGTCGCTGTCCGGCTCTTTTCCCATCAGCGCCCAACCAGCCGGAACGGTCGGGCCAGGGTCGCGCGGTGCCCGGTTCGTCATGTTCGGAGAAGGGACTGGCGAATCTGTTTCTCCAGCCACAGGAACGGCTCCAGCACGTTGATGGGCGTGACCTGGCCGCGAATACGGAGATCACCGTCCGGAGTCGTCTCGACGTTGGTGAAGTCGCGTCTCTGGAAAACGCCGGTGGCACCGATGTAGAAGCCGACGGCCGAGCTCACGAAATAGTTCACCCGCTGGGTGTGGAAGTACTGCTCGATGCTTCTCATGACGAGCAGGGAGGAGGCGCCGTTCGGGTCGCTGCACAGCTTCCGGAAGAACTCACCGGCGAGGTCGTCCGGGACCGTCGGGGTCATGGCGCGGTCGTCCCCGGTCAGCACGACCCCGTAGTTGTGCGCCTTCCGGAAGACCGCCGGGTCGTCGAACTTCGTGACGCAGACGGCGAGGTGGTGCGGGAGCCGCCCGTCCCGCAGCCGGCCCGTCTCGTAGGACCGGCGGGCCAGCTGCTCCAGCGTCCGCTGGAAGTACTCGTAGGAATCCCGCTCGCGGAAGGGGTCGAAGAGGTAGACGATCCCGTCGCATGCTGCCAGGTGATCGAGAAGACCTTTTGTCTGGTCCTGTGGATCGGCCGTGTCGAACTTGGGCCCGGGCTCGTCGAAGATGTCCAGCTCGTCCTCGTCCTCCGCGAAGAGGGACGCCGCCGGGCCGGCCAGGTCGTTCGGCGTCCGGGTGCTTGCGAACATGTCGCCGCTGACGTCGAGCAGCTGCACCTCGAAGACCGTCTGGCCGGACATGGCGCGGCCGGGCCTGCGCCACCATGTCCTACCGGTCCCGCCGCGGGTGGGCCGGACGAAACGCCACCGCAGTTCGTGGACGTCGTTCGCCGATGTCGCGTTCGGGAAGATCCGGTCCCGGTTCATGTGGCTGGTACTGGTACTGAGGAAGTCCGAGGCCGCGTCGTCGACGCCGGTGATGAGCCAGCCGTCGTCGGTCGACTGGTTGACGACGGCGATCTGCAGCGCGGCCAGGAAAGTGATCTTACCACTCTGCGGGGCGCCCCACAGGCCGATACGGGTGGCACGCGACGTCGATTGTGTCTCTGTTGTTGTCATCGGGGGCGTCCGAAATCGGTCAGCGCGGGTCGGTCAGCGCGTGGAGGCGTCGTCGGCGACCAGGTCGGCGACGACGATGGTGGTGTCGTCGCGGGCGCCGGCGATCATGGCCGCGTCCACCAGGGTGTCCGCGGCTCGCTCCGGGCTCAGACTGCCCAGCTCCATCAACAGGCCGTCCAGCTGCTCGGGCGTCATGACCTTGGTGATCCCGTCGCTGGCGAGGACGACCCGGTCGCCGGCCCGCACGGGCTCCTCCAGCAGGTCCAGCTCGACCTCCTCGTTGAGGCCGATCGCGTTGAGCAGTGGCCCGTTCTTGATGGCGTGCGGTGTGGTGAGCCGGCGCGGCCGGCCGCGGCCGGGCTGCAGCCACACGGAGCTGTCCCCCACGTGCGCGACGAAAAGGGTCCGGCCGGTGTCCTGTTGGCGGCCCAGCACGACGACGTCGAGGGCGCAGGCCATGCCGTGCCAGGAGGGCTCCTCCCGGGGTTTCTCCCGGACCGTCCGGTTGGCCCGCTCAAGCGCCCCCCGCAGTCCGTCGCGCGGGTCGGCGGCATACTGTGGGCGAAAGCTCGCCACCGTGGTCACCGCCAGGGTGGACGCGATCTGCCCGGCCGCTTCGCCGCCGACTCCGTCGGCGACCGCGAGCAGGCCGTCGACGACGACAAAGGCGTCCTCGTTGGGGCCGCCGCGCTTACCGCGCCTGGTCCGGCCGGCCGCGGCCAGCCGCAGTGGTGCCGACGTGGAGACGTCCGGTTCGTTCGCGACCAGTTGCTCGCCCCCGGGAGCGGACGGGGGGCCTGGCGGGGGGATCGGCG
>NZ_CAAAFS010000350.1:0-9861 GCF_900634755.1 Protofrankia symbiont of Coriaria myrtifolia | reverse complement strand
GCTGGTGCTGGCGCGGGGCGGCGGGCCGGCCGGGCCGTCCGGATCGGCTCCACCGGCCTGTTCCCGCGCCGCGGCCGGCCGCCGCAGCGTCGCGAGAATGCCCTGGCGTTGGCGCCGGCGCCGGCGTTGTGGCGGCCGCCGCACGGGCACCGACGCGTCGGGGGAGGAGCGCCGTGACCGTGACCCTGAGCCGGGACCGGGACGGTCCTGGTTGCGGCTGGAGAGCACGACGAAGAGGATGGCGCCGATCAGGAGCACCACGATCAGCGTGATGGGTACCACCGGACTGTCCATGGCCTCCGTCCCCCACGTGCGGGTGTTCCGATCACGCTAGCGGACGTCGACGTCGGCGTCCGCTGTACCCACTCAATGACATCCATGCAGATCAGCCGATGGATGTGTCGTGATATCGACAGCCGTGCCCGCCGTGGCCCGGTCCGTCCTGACCCATGGTGTCGAAAACGCGCCGCAACGGCCACGTCCACCTCGCCTGCGAAGCCTCGTCGCTGACGCCCCCCGGCCTCGATACCTCGCGAATACCTCGCGGTCACGGGCCTTTTGCCTGTGAGGCCCACTCGGCCACGCGGCCCGCGGCACCCACGGTCGCGCTGCCACGAGGTGGTGGGCATCCCGTTCCCGATGGCCGGCGGCGGGCCTGCCACCAGCGGCACATGTGACCGGTGCCGGGACCTGGCCGACAACGGGGCTCATGACCGTCGGCCTGGTCCGGGGCCATGAGCCGAGACCATGAGCCGAGACCATGGCCGACGGTCAGGGCCCCGCCGCGGCCGTGTTCCCGGCGCGCAGGGCGGCACGGGCACGGTCGGTAAGTGCCGTCGCGCCCGGATACCCGGCCATCTCGATCGCGTCGCACAGCGTCAGCGCGTCCACCCTGGCGTTCTCGGAGGCCGTCCGGGCGGCGAGTTCGATCACCTGATAGCCCAGGCACACGGCCTGTTCGACGTTCCCCGCGTCGACTTCGGCGACACCGAGCCACGCGCTGTGGTGCACCAGTTCCCGCGGGTAGGCGGCGGCGTCGAGCTGGTCGACCGAACGACTGAGGTACTCGACGGCCGCCGCGACGTCACCGGCGCACAGCAGCGCCTTGCCGGCGTAGTACTCGATCACCGAACGGGAGCACCAGTAGACGTACTCCGGGTCCGCGGCCGGGTCGGCCCGCTCGATCTGGACCAGTGCCTCGGCGATCTCGGCGTGTACCGACCGGACGTCGCCGAGCTGGGCATACGCGACGGCCAGACAGCCGGCGACGATGGCCCGCTCGGTGGCGGTGAGGGTGTCCGCGGCGCCCGCGCGGGCCGTGCGCAGCAGGGTGACCGCGTCGGCGGGGTCGCCGAAACGTACCGCCTGCTCCGCCATGCAACGCAGGATGTTGGCGCCGAGGGCCGGCCGCCCGGCCTCATGCGCGGCGCGTAACGCGACCAGCCAGTACCGCTGGGCCGCCTGGTGCCGGCCGCTGTCGAACGCCGCCCAGCCGGCGAGCCGCGCGAGCTCCGCGGCGACGGCGTACAGCCGGCCGTGCTGCCGCTGGTTGTAGGCGCCGGTCCGCAGCAGGCGGACGATCACTCGTAGTTCCGACACGGCGAGCCCGTGGACGTTCTCCCCGCCGAGCAGGTCGTCCATCCGCCGCAGCGAGTCGATGCGCTGCTCGAACTCGGTGACGAGGGTGTCGCGGACCTGCCGGCCGCCCAGCACCGCGACGGGGAGTTGGGCCGGGTCGGCGACGAGCCACTGGTGGGCGGCGGCGGTGAGCACCGCGCCGCCGAGGCCGGGGAGGTCGGAAAGGCCGGGAAGTACCCAGGGCTCCACCTGGCTGGTGGCTTCCTCCAACGCGGCGGCCAGCCCGTCCGCGGCCCACAGGCGTTGCGGGGCCCACCGCCGCGCGGGGCCGGCGGTCGCGGCGGACCTGCCGGACACGAAGCCGGTGGTGGCGGTGGCGCTGGTGGCGGCGGTGGCGGACGCCGCGCGTCGAGGCTGCCGGGACGCCCGTTCCCGGCCCGCGCATGACCACGTGGGTACACCGCTGGGTTCTCTCAACGCCCGGCCTCCTCAAGCGTCGATGCGGGGAAGCGTCTTCCTTCATCCGCCCGGACGGCCCGGCGGGTGGCAATGACTCGCCCGCCGGGAGCCGGCACATCAGTATTTCGTCCGGACAGAATCACCGGATGCTTGCCGCGCGTGCAGCGTACGACAGGCCCCGTGGCGGAACAAGTACTGCGGATTGTGCCGGCCGCCGGCTATCCTCTGGCCGCGCAATAAAGTCAACGGTCGATCGGGTGTTGATGCTGTTGAGGTTTGTGGTTGTTGTTTTTCGATGGCCGCCGGTGCGGCGTGGACCGCTGGCCGCCGGTTGTCCGATCGTTCGGGACGGTCCTGCCGAACTGTCCCGAACGATCGCGCGCACAGCCTTCCGAGGACTGTCCGAGAGCGTCGTGACCTGCGGATCTCGGGTGGGGCCGCCATCATCTGACGACGGGGTGGACGGGCGGGCGGACCGGCGGTCGCATCCCGGCGATGACGGTCGTCCATGACCATGGATTCGGCCAGATGGCCGATCCGTTGGTGTTACGGAGTGATTTCCGGCGGTAGGGGTAAAGCGCGCACGTCCAGGGCGGCGTACGATCAGGACCGCCTCGGCGCCCAGCCGGCAGCGGTCATGAACGCACCGCGGGCACAGACCAGGAGAAATCCAGCCGGTAATTCCGGGCGTGCCGGACGAAAGTGTCCGCCGGGCGATCGTTTCGTGAACGATTCACCGCGCGGACGCCGTGCGGCGCGGAGGCCGACAGGGTCCACCATCAGCGTCCGTCATCGGGGTCCATCATCAAGCTCCGTCATCGTCCGTCAGACGGGCATCGTGTCCCTCGGACACGACACCCCCCTCGGACGCGACACCGGCCCGTGGCCGGCGCGCCTGCCGCGCGTATGTCCGCGCTGGTCTCTGTCGGCCTACGGTTGCGGTGTACACACCGGCGTGGACGGGTCACCCAAGGGGGTGGGAGGGTTCCCGCCCGCGTGCCCGCGGCCGGTGTCAGTGGCTCTGTCGGTGGTTCCGCCGGCGGCCCCGCCAGCGGCTTGGCCAGTGCCGGCCGAGCAGGGCCTGACCAGCGTGAACGTGTCGAAGGGCAGGGGGGTGGAGGTCGTGTGGTCGTACACGGTCACCCGGAGGCGGGTCAGACCCGCCTCCACACCCGGATCGACCTCGAAGCCCGCGAAAGCGTACGGGTGGTCCGGTGCTCGCAGGGCCAGCCACGGCGCCGGCTCAAGGGCGTGGACCGAGCGGAACCGGGTGGGATCGGACTCCCGCGGTTCCACGCCGACGATCACCCGGCCGGCGGGCGGGTCGAGCAGCTTGCCGGCCGACGGCGACGACGAGCCTCCCGTGCCCAGGACCATGTGGACCGTCCCGTGCGAGGTGTCCACGACCTCGGTGCCGACGCCGCTGACAGCCCCGCCGCCTCGTTCCTCGCCACCGCTGCTGCCGCTGCCGCCCGCTCGCTGCCGTAGCCCGTCCGCCGCGCCATCCCGGTCGAGGTGGCTGTCGGGGCCACCCGTGGCCGAGACGGGCTGCGGGGTGAGCATCGCTGATCCTTCGACCACCCCGCGCAGCGGATGCGTTCGCTCGTAGTGGTGCTCGTGCCCGCACAGGACGAGATCGACGCCGAACGCGTCGAACAGCGGCAGCCACTGCTCCCGGATACCGAGATCGGCGCCGTTGTGCTGCGCCGCGCTGGACACCGCGGTCTGGTGCATGCAGACGATGATCCAGTCGATGTCCGGGTCGGCGCGTGCCTGGCGTAGCGTGCGTTCGAGCCAGGCCCGTTGCCGCCCGCCGCTGTAACCACGGATGTACACCGTGCCGGCGTCCTGATAGCAGATGTCGTCGTTCTGCAGGACGACGAAGCGTACGTTCGCGACGGTGAAGGCGTACCACAGGCCCAGCAGGTCCGTCAGCGGCGCCGTCAGCGGGTCGTTCGTGCCCGTTCCGTCAGGCTCCACGGTGTTGCCGGGCAGCAGGAAGCGGCTCTGGTAGGCGGCCAGGCCCAGCGGGCCGTTCCCACGTTCGATCTCGTGGTTGCCGGCGGCGGGCATCCACGGGTGGTGCCGCGCGGAGGGGCCGATCATGTTGAACCAGTCGGACCACGCCCGCGGTGGGTTGCGCCGCTGGTTCGCGTACGACAGGTCACCGACGATCAGGGTGAACAACGAGCCGACCCGGTCGACGCCGGTCACGGCGTTCCTGGACGCCGGCGTGCCGAACGGGTCGTAGGACTCCGAGGTGCCGTGATCGCCGAAACAGGTGAAGGTGAACGGCACCCGGCCCCGTGGCGCGGTCCGCAGGGTGCCGCCGCCGGTGCGGCTGATCCGGTCGTGGATCACCTCGTAGAGGTAACGGGAGTCCGGTTCCAGCCCGGTGAGCAGGGCATGGTGGTTGATCACATCCTCGCCGGTGACGGCGTCGGTGTAGACACGGGTGACGGCGTGCACCTCGCGGTCGAGCCTGCCGGGCGTGCTGCCGAACCGCACCCGGGGGCGGCGCACCATCCGCGGCGTCGTCCATGACACGGCCATCGACACGGTCGGGTCCGGCCCGAACGTCAGATGGAGGTGTTCGACGGGCGTACCCGCACGCAGGGCCAACGGATCTCCTCACTGCCGGCCGTGACCACCTGGCCGGACCGTCGTGGACCGCTTGGTGCCACTTTGGGACCATTTTGGACTATTTACATGGACTCCAGAATGCGTTGGATGATTCGGGACGGTCCCGGACCGCGGAGGAGCGGCTTCGCGGGCGCTCCGCCACGGTGGTGGAGGGCAACCCTTCGCCATGGCGAAGGGGCGGCCCCGCCGCAGCGGAACCGCCCCTTCGTGGCGGACCTGTCGCCCTACCGCTCGCCTCTACTCGCTGGACTTGGCCAGGTCGATCGGAGGGGCGTCGGGGACCTGGGTGGGCTTCGGTTCGCCGCGGAAGACGAACTTCGCCGCCTCGCCCTCGCCCTCGACGTCACCGACCACGATCTCACCGGGCTTGAGCGTCCCGTACAGGATCTTCTCGGACAGGACGTCCTCGATCTCCCGCTGGATCGTCCGGCGCAGCGGCCGGGCGCCGAGCACCGGGTCGTAGCCCTTCTTGGCCAGCAGCGCCTTCGCCGCCGGGGTGAGCTCGAGCGCCATGTCCTTGTTCTTCAACTGGATGTCCACCCGGGCCAGCATGAGGTCGACGATCTGGATGATCTCGGCCTCGGACAGCTGGTGGAAGACGATGATGTCGTCGATCCGGTTGAGGAACTCGGGCCGGAAGTGCTGCTTGAGCTCGTCCTGGACCTTCGCCTTCATCCGCTCGTAGTCGATGGCGCCCTGACCGGTCGCGAACCCGATGCCCGGGCCCTTGGAGATGTCCCGGGTGCCCAGGTTCGAGGTCATGATCAGAACGGTGTTCTTGAAGTCGACCAGCCGGCCCTGGGAGTCGGTCAGCCGGCCGTCCTCCAGGATCTGCAGGAGGGTGTTGAACACGTCCGGGTGCGCCTTCTCGACCTCGTCGAACAGGACGACCGAGAACGGCTTGCGCCGGACCCGTTCGGTGAGCTGGCCGCCCTCCTCGTAGCCGACGTAGCCGGGCGGGGAGCCCACCAGCCGGGAGACGGTGTGCTTCTCCATGTACTCGGACATGTCGAGCTGGATCAGCGCGTCCTCGTCGCCGAAGAGGAACTCCGCCAGCGTCTTGGACAGCTCGGTCTTACCGACACCGGACGGGCCGGCGAAGATGAACGAACCGCCGGGACGCTTGGGGTCCTTCAGACCCGCCCGGGTACGCCGGATCGCCTGGGAGACAGCCTTGATCGCCTGCTGCTGGCCGATGACGCGGCGGTGCAGCTCGTCCTCCATGCGCAGCAGCCGGGCGGTCTCCTCCTCGGTGAGCTTGAACACCGGGATACCCGTCCAGATCGCCAGGACCTCGGCGATCTCCTCGTCGCCGACCTCGGCGACGACGTCCATGTCGCCGGCCTTCCATTCCTTCTCCCGCTTGGCCTTCTCCGCCAGCAGGGTCTTCTCCCGGTCACGCAGGGAGGCGGCCTTCTCGAAGTCCTGCGCGTCGATCGCGGACTCCTTGTCCCGGCGGACGTTGGCGATGCGCTCGTCGAACTCGCGCAGGTCCGGCGGAGCGGTCATCCGGCGGATGCGCATCCGCGAGCCGGCCTCGTCGATGAGGTCGATCGCCTTGTCCGGCAGGAACCGGTCGGAGATGTAGCGGTCGGCCAGGGAGGCGGCCGCGACCAGGGCACCGTCGGTGATCGACACACGGTGGTGCGCCTCGTAGCGGTCCCGCAGGCCCTTGAGGATCTCGATGGTGTGCGCCACCGACGGCTCCGCGACCTGGATCGGCTGGAACCGCCGCTCGAGCGCGGCGTCCTTCTCCAGGTGCTTGCGGTACTCGTCCAGGGTGGTGGCACCGATCGTCTGCAGCTCGCCGCGGGCCAGCATCGGCTTGAGGATGGACGCGGCGTCGATCGCGCCCTCGGCGGCGCCCGCGCCGACGAGCGTGTGCAGCTCGTCGATGAACAGGATGATGTCGCCGCGGGTGCGGATCTCCTTGAGGACCTTCTTCAGCCGCTCCTCGAAGTCACCGCGGTAGCGGGACCCGGCGACCAGCGCGCCGAGGTCAAGCGTGTACAGCTGCTTGTCCTTGAGGGTCTCGGGCACCTCGCCCTTGACGATCGCCTGGGCCAGCCCCTCGACCACGGCGGTCTTGCCGACGCCGGGCTCCCCGATCAGGACCGGGTTGTTCTTGGTCCGGCGCGACAGCACCTGCATGACGCGCTCGATCTCCTTCTCGCGCCCGATCACCGGGTCGAGCTTGGACTCGCGCGCGGCCGCGGTGAGGTTGCGGCCGAACTGGTCGAGCACGAGCGAGGTGGACGGAGTGCCCTCCGACGGCGCACCCGCCGTCGCCGGGTCGCCCTTGCCCTGGTAGCCGGACAGCAGCTGGATGACCTGCTGGCGGACCCGGTTGAGGTCGGCGCCGAGCTTGACCAGGACCTGGGCGGCGACGCCCTCGCCCTCCCGGATCAGCCCGAGCAGGATGTGCTCGGTCCCGATGTAGTTGTGGCCGAGCTGCAGGGCCTCCCGCAGGGACAGCTCCAGCACCTTCTTGGCGCGCGGAGTGAACGGGATGTGCCCGCTCGGGGCCTGTTGCCCCTGCCCGATGATCTCCTCGACCTGTGACCGAACACCCTCGAGGGAGATGCCCAGGGACTCCAGCGCCTTGGCGGCGACACCCTCGCCCTCGTGGATCAGCCCGAGCAGGATGTGTTCGGTCCCGATGTAGTTGTGGTTGAGCATCCTGGCTTCTTCCTGTGCCAGGACGACGACCCGACGTGCCCGGTCGGTGAATCTCTCGAACATGTGCGCTCCTTCGAGCGGTGCGACCGACCACACGGCAGCCGGTATCCGCATGCTAGCTCCGCCGAGGCATGACCCCACGCATCGAACGGAAACCTACCCGCCGGCCCCGCCCTCTTCGTCGTGGACGGCGGACCGACCTGGGTGACCGGTCCACCAGCGAAGACGCCTGAAACAACGGTGGCGGACCGGAGGGGATTCCGTCCCGCTGTTCCGCCGAGAGCAGAACGAAATCTCGTGGTCACCGGGGGAGGCGTCCACCCGGCAGGGGTGAGCGGGCAGTCCCCCGGCCAACGTTGGCCAACTCCAGCCAACCCAGCCAGCCCGGCCAACGTCAACGGGCGGTGGCGGGTGGCCACCGGGAGGTGGTCCGCCCCACGGTCCTGGCTGCCCGCTCGGATGGTCGCGAAAAGCAATCGCTATAGCGCTCCGGCGTCCGACTGCCGCGCAGAGAATGGAATATTACTCAGGGTAATAGTGTAATCAGTAAGCTATATTATTTGGTGATGCCGTACGGTCGCCGTCTCCCGACGGAATGGCAGGGGTGCGCTGGTCGCACCGGGTCAACCAAAGCCGAATGATCATGTTGTCGTCCCGGGCGGACAGGCCTACGTGTAACCATGTGATTACTCGTGGTATCGGGAGTGCGGATCCGCCGGTGCTTATCCGACCGCCAACCCGTCATCGCCCTGCGTGTCTATCCACTCGCGCAGGCGCGCCTCGCGTTCCGAATCGGGTGTGAACGGGCATGTGGTGCAGTACTGCGAGCTCATCCGGTGGGCGAGGCAGCACGAACCCCGACGCATCGCCGTCTGCCGGCGGCCGCGGTGGACGAACTCGAACCACGCCGGACGGGCCCGCATCGGTGGGCTGGCGAGAGCGAAGAAGGCGTCGGCCTCCGCCCGCCCGATGTCCGGATCCCGGGTTGTCCGCTCGGTCAGCAGGAACGTCCGGCCGCACTGCCCGGCCACCATGCCCCACAACGCGGACGGGCCCAGGCGCGCCCGCGCCCGCAGGGCCGTGACCAGCGGCTCGAAGTGCCCGACCAGAGCGGCCGCCAGCCGTTGCCGCAGGACGTCCCGGTCGGCGGCCACGTCGATTGCCCGGTCGGCCGTCGGGCCGGTTGCCAGGTCGGTCGCCGCGGCGGCCCGCCGGCCGGCCAGCGGGGTGTGCCGGCGATCGTCCACCGCCGGTGGGGTCGCCGCGGACAGGGCCGGGTCGTCCGCGAGCACGGTCACACGGTCGGAATGAAAAGCCGTGACGTCGAACCATCCACCGGGCGCGGCGTGCAGGGACATGCCAGCCGCGCACACGTCCGGTACCCGGCTGTGCAGCATGTACGCGGCAATGGCGAACCCGACCACGCCACCGGCGTAGGCGCTGAGGAAATGGGTGGCCGCGACCTCCCGGCCGTACCCGTAGGTGTCGGACATCGTCCGCAGCTCCCGGTCGAGCGCGCCGTCGGCCAGCAGGTCGGCGCAGTACAGCCACCCGGCGGCGTCACGTCCCGGACGACCGATGCGCCCCGACTGCCCGTCGAGCACCCTGGCGGCGGCTTCCAACGTTTCCGCCAGCGGCGGGCGTGCCTGCGCCGGTACGGTTCGCGACGGCTGGCAGCCCGGTATCCGCCACAGGTACTCCTCGGCCAGTGGCCACGGGTACTTCTCGGCCAGCGGAGCGTGCCGGTGGCAGGTCCTCACCGGGAGCGTCCGGTGAACGCCGGCACGGCCACGACGCCGTGTCGGTACGACAGGTCCGGGATGCCGGACTTTATAATGATCATATTTTGGACGGGTGGAACCGGTTCCGACGACGGGTGGACGGTGGACGGGTGGAGGGTGGATGCCGCGGGCTCCCGACCGGGCCGGCTGACCGGCGCCGCACAGGCCCGCCGATGGTCGCCGGGGACGCCACCGAGGGCATGGCTGCCGGCGGCACGGCCGCTCGCGGGGCGTCCGCTGATGCCGCGGTGGCGCGCGGTGCCGCCGGTGCGGGCGTGGCCACGGGTGCGGTTGGGGATCGCGTCGGGGACGGGGATCGCGGTGGGTTTCGCCGGTCCGTCGTTGGAGTGGCGCATGTTTTTAGGTAAACCTAAGTTCATGCGTAGCGTCAACTCGCCGGCGGTGACAGTGGGATGTGTCGCTCCGGCACAGTTGTGTCACAGCCACGGGACTCCCGGGCACATGCGGCGCCCCCGGTCCGGTCACCCTGCCGGAGCTGTCAGGGCGGCACGGTGACCGTCCCGCCCGGGGGCGGCCGTCCATCCGCCGCGCGGGCCGACGCCCTGCCAGCCGATGCCGGCCGGGCCGCCGCCGCGCCGGCTGATGCGGCGCTGGCCGGCGCCAACCGGGCGGATGACGGGTTGGCAGATGACGGGTTGGCAGGTGGGGCTGGTGGGATCGACCGGCTGCGGTCGCTGCTGGCCGTCGCGCTGGACGGGCT
>NZ_CAAAFS010000349.1:0-5351 GCF_900634755.1 Protofrankia symbiont of Coriaria myrtifolia | reverse complement strand
GGTCGGGCCGGCCACGATCATGCCTCGCCCGCCTCCGGGGCCCAGGAGCGTCCCGCCCCGACCCCCTGGACGCTTCCCGCCGAGGGGGTCGGAGCGCCCACCGCTCTGTCCGGGCTCACCCGCATGTTCGCGCGGGGGGCGGCCGATCCGGCCGATCCGGCCTGCGCGGCCCACCTGCACTGTCCGCCGCTTGCCGTTGCCGTCGCCGCCGACCTCGTGGTCTCGGTGCTGAACCCGTCCCTGGACTCGTGGGACCAGGCGCCCGCGGCCACCGTGTTGGAGACCGAGGTCGTCGCCGCGCTCGCCGGGCTGGTCGGGTTCGATCCCGCTGTTGCCACCGGCGCGATCACCACCGGTGGCACGGCGTCCAACCTCACCGCGCTGATGCTGGCCCGCGACACCCTTCGCACGCCGGGCACGGCTCCGTCGGGCCCGCTTCCATCGGGTACGGCTCCATCGGACGCGGGTGGGTCGGGCGCGTCCGCGGCGGCCACCGGCGTGCCGGGCCGTCCGGCCGTGCGGGTGTTCTGCTCGTCCGCCGCGCACTTCTCGATCGGACGGGCCGCGGCGGTGCTCGGTCTGGATCCGGACGCGGTGGTGCCGGTCGCGACCGACGGCGCGCACCGGCTCGACCCGTCCGCCCTGGACGCCGTGGTCTCGCGCGCCTGGCGCGACGCCGACCGCGCCGGGCGGCGGTTGGTCCCGGTGGTCGTCGCGACCGCCGGCACGACCGACGTGGGCGCGATCGACCCGCTGCGGGCGGTGGCCGAGGTGGCCCGCGCGTACGGCGCCTGGGTGCACGTGGACGCGGCCTACGGTGGTGGGGCGCTGCTGTCGGACCGGCTCGCCCCCCTGCTCGACGGGATCGCCGAGGCGGACTCGGTCGCCCTCGACCTGCACAAGCTGGGCTGGCAGCCGATAGCGGCCGGGGTCCTGCTCACCCGGGACGCGGGTGGCTGGGTGGCGCTGGAGGACGAGGTCGCCTACCTCAACGCGGCCGACGACACGCTGGCCGGCTATCTGAGCCTGCTCGGGCGCTCGCTGCGCACCAGTCGGCGCGCCGACGCCTTCAAGATCGCTGTGACGCTCCGGGCGCTGGGACGCCACGGGCTCGGCCGGCTGGTGGACGCCTGCCACGACCTGGCCCGCCACGCCGCCGCGCGGATCAGTGCCCATCCGCGTCTGGAGCTGGCCGCGCCGGTGACCCTGAGCACGGTCGTCTTCCGCTATCTGCCAGTAGCTGCCACCGCCGGTGGCGCTGCTGCCGGCCCCGCCGCCAGTAGCGTCGACGCCGACGGGATCAACGCCCGGTTGCGGCGACGGCTGCTGGACTCCGGCCGGGCCGTCGTGGGACGCACCGAGTTCGGAGCGGACCGTTCGGTCCACCTCAAGCTGACTCTGCTGAACCCGGCTGCCACGACGAGTGACGTCGATGCTCTGCTGAGTGCTGTGATCGAGGCCGGTGACGCCGAAGATCGGGGCTGATGTCACGGGCCGTCAGCGCTTCGGTGTACGGCAGTCGTCGTCGACCATCAGCGGTCGTGCGATGCTCCCGAAGCCGGGAGTGGTGGCCGCAACCCGGGGCCGGCATAGAGAGGGTGGACCGTGGGTTTCCATTCGGTCGTGCATGGTGAGCGGTACGTGTTCGCGGATCTGGTGGAACTGCTCGCCAGGGCGGGTGAGGAGAAGTCCGGCGACCGGATGGCGGGCCTCGCGGCGTACTCGGCGGCCGAACGGCTGGCGGCCAAGCAGGCGCTCGCCGACGTCCGGTTGTCGGAGATCGTCGCGACACCGCTGATCGACGATGCCGTCACCGACCTGATCGTCGGAGTCCATGACGCGGAGTGCTTCGGCCCCCTGTCGTCCCTGACCGTCGGTGAGTTCCGCGATCTGGTACTGCGGCCGGACTTTCCCGTGCGGTGGCATTCCGGGCTGGCCGGCGGAATAACGCCGGAGGTGGCCGCGGCGGTCGCCAGAATCATGAGTGACAGGGAACTGGTCATTGCCGCGAAACCGCTGCGGACGGTCACCCGTTGCCGAAGCACCATGGGTGAGACCGGTGTGTTCGGCGTGCATGTCCGCCTGAACCATCCGTTGGACGATCTTGAAGGTATCCTGCTGCCGGCGTTGGACGGCCTGATGTCCGGCCGCGGCGACGCCGTGCTCGAGGTGGACACGTCGATGGAGTCGGCCGCGCAGGTGGAGCGGGCCCTGCGTGGGCTCGGCTCGCTCGTCAGGCAGCTCGAGGTACCGACCCAGACCTGCGTTCTCGGGCGGCTCGTCACCCAACTCGCCGCCATGGAGGCGGGTGCGCCCCTCGACCTGCTGTTCAGCCGGCTCGGGGGGACGGAAAGCGCGAACCGGGCCTTCGGGGTGGACCTGGGTCTGCTGGACGCCGGCCGGCGGGCCGTTCTCGAGCATCACCGTGACCGGGCCGGTGACTTCGTCGGCGACCAGGTGACGTATTTCGCGGTCGGGCAGGGCAGCGCGTTCCCGCTGGAGGCACATCACGGTCTGGACCAGCTCACAATTTCCGCCCGGGCATACGGGGTTGCCCGCGCCTTCGATCCTTTTCTGGTGAATTCCGTGGTCGGATTCGGCGGGGTGGACCATCTGTCCGACTCTCGACAGGTCATCCGGGCCGGGCTGGAGGATCACTTTGTCGGCAAACTGCTGGGCCTGCCGATGGGCTGCGACGTCTTCTGTGCCGGGCGGGCCGACGACGGCCGGAACACCGGTGACGATCTGCTGATGCTGCTGGCCGCCGCCGGCTGCAACCACGCGGCGGGCGTACCCCCCGGCCATCCCGTGCCCAGGCAGGCGACCGGGCCCGGCCAGGTGGCCGGCCGGGGGGTGACGGGCATCGATGACGCGATCGGGGTGCGGGACCTCTTCGGGCTGCGCCCGGCCCCGGAGTTCGCCGCCTGGCTGGCCGACCGTGGCCTGTCCAGCGGGCATGGCCTGCCCGAGCCGGCCGGTTCGCCGCGGCGCGCCGGCCGGCTCGGCGCGCCGCCGGAGCGCTGGCTTGTCGATCCGGTCAAGCCGATGGCGGCGTTCCTCGAGGACGGTCTGGACTGGGCAAGGCTGTCGTAAATCCGTCATACCGTTGCGCATACCGTTGTGTATGGCGTCGTGCGTGGTGTCTTCTTCCCGCGGGTGTTCCAGGGCGGCCGAGTCCGATGGACGTCCGGAACAGGCACGGCGAACGTCTACGACGGGCCTGATGGCGCCTGTTGTGGCACGGTTCATAGCTTGTAATCGGTGCGTGATTATGAGAAACAAGGCCGATTACTGTCGGTAGTTTCCGCACGTCGACTAATAACCGAGAGTAGTTCCGGTGATTTTTGCAGCGCGTTCGCCGCTGCTGGGAGCCGTCCGATACGCACGTGTCACATCGGCGGCCACCCCAGGTTTCGATCGTCTCCTGGTACGTTCGCTGCACACCGATCACGATTTGCGTCACCGGAGTGGATCCGGAGGGTTGTATTCCTAGTTCGTTTCGCCGTCGTCGTGCCGTGACCGAACCGACGGGCTGAAGTTCCGCGGGCCTGGCCCACCGTGTTCCGAGCCGCGGTAGTCGGCATGCTTTCCACGTGGGCCGGGCCCGCGTGACCAGTTTTCTTCCGTACCGGTGCGCACGGCGGATTCTTCCGGCCGGCGGAAAGCTCGGGTCCGGGAGAAAAACAATAATCGCGTCATTCTCGGTTCTCCGCCGTTCCGGGTGCCCCGGATCTGCCGAGCCGCCTGGACCGCCCGGAGCCGCCGAGCCGCCCGGACCAGCCGGATCGGCCTTCCGGAGATCCGGGCGGGACCCCGAGCACGAAAAAGAGCACGATCGCACGTTCTTCGGCCGCCCGGACTTCCGGCGGCCACCGAGCGGGTGGAAAAAATAGGACCGCGCACTCCGCGGCCGACCGGACAGCAGCTGTCAGGAATTTGTCAGGAATTTGTCATGAATCTGTCAGGAATCTGTCGGAAAGAGCCGCGCCAACATTTCATATGCCGTACCGGGAACACCGGTCACGGCAACTCGTGTACGCGGTGGCCGGCCGCGGTGGCCGGCCACCGCGAACCAGGGGAGATCAGCGGATGAGTGTGCCTGACGAGCGTGTCTTCGATGCCTACCTGGCAGACCTGGTGCCACGGCCGCGAGCTTCCTCGGCGGTGCTTTCGACCACGTCCACCACATCCTTTCCCGGTTACCGGCCGGACGAGCAGATGGTCGTCTCGGTCGTGGTGCCGACCCGGAACGAGGCAGCGAACATCGAGCCGCTGCTGCGCCGCCTCGACGCCGCGCTGGCCGGCCTGCCCAGCGAGGTCATCTTCGTGGACGACTCGGACGACGACACGCCTGAGATCGCCATGGGGCTCCGTCGTTCCGTCCGGATGCGGATCCGGGTCCATCACCGGCCCGCGCCCTACCGGACGGGTGGCCTCGGGGGAGCCGTCACCGAAGGCATCCGGCTGTGCCGTGCCGACTATGCCGTCGTCCTCGACGGCGACCTCCAGCATCCGCCCGAGGTCGTTCCCGAACTGCTTGCCGCGGCCGTCAGCGGCGATGTCGACGTCGTCGTCGGCAGCCGGTACGTCACCGGGGGAAGCGCCTCGGGGCTCGCCAACGGAGCGCGCCGGCTGGTGTCCTCCAGCGCGAACCTGCTGTCCCAGCTCGTCTTCCCGCTGCGGCTGCGTGGCGTCTCGGACGTGATGAGCGGCTTCTTCCTCGTTCGGGTCGCCGCGCTGGATCTGGACCGGCTCCGCCCGGACGGCTACAAGATCCTGCTCGAGCTGCTGGTGCGGACCGGCCGGCTGCGTGTCGTCGAGGTCGGCTACGTCTTCGGTGAACGGCACGCCGGCGAGTCGAACGCGTCGGTGTCGGAGGGCGTCCGGTTCGCCCGGCGGCTGTTCTCGCTGCGGGTGCCGAGGGCGGCGAGATTCGCCCTGGTGGGCGTCTCCGGAACGTTGCCCAACATTGCCGGGACCGCTCTCCTGCACCATGCCGGAATGCATTACATGGCAGCCGCCGTGCTCGCCACACAGCTCGCCATCCTCTGGAACTTCATCGGCTGCGACCTGCTGGTCTGGGAGCGCGGAAACCAGTCCAGGGCCCGTCGGTACCTGCCTTTCGCGGTGCTGAACAACCTTGACCTCGTCATCCGGCTGCCGCTGCTCGGGCTGTTTGTCGACCGGTGGCACACAAGCGTTCCGGTGGCCACGTTCGTGACGCTGGCGGTCGCTGTTTCCGTTCGTTACGTTCTGGTCGACAGGATGATCTACAGCGAGCGGCAGCGGCCGGCCCGCAGGCATTCCCAGTACGGCCGCGGCGCGGTCGCCAGCGCGATGGGGGCCGGGGC
>NZ_CAAAFS010000348.1:0-10510 GCF_900634755.1 Protofrankia symbiont of Coriaria myrtifolia | reverse complement strand
GGGCGATGGGGGAGGCCGAGGCGTGACCGGATCCGAAAAACGGCGGCGGATCGGCCGGCGTCGTGCGCTCGCCGCGCTGCTCGCCACCGCCGCCGTCCAACTGGTTGCCGTCGTTGTCGTCACCCCGGAGTCAGCAAGGGCCATCACCTGCGCACCTGAGGAATGGGCCGGCGACTACTTCGCCAACCCGACACTGACGGGGGCGCCGGCCGACTCACGGTGCGACGGCAACATCGGTTTCGACTGGGGGGAGACCGGCCCGGGGATCGGCGGCATCGGTGGGGCGGGATATTCCGTCCGCTGGACCAGGAACGCCCTGTTCCAGGCAGGGGAATATTCGTTCACGGCCACGGCCACGGCCACGGCCACGGCCGACGACGGTATCCGGGTCTATCTCGACGACGTCCCCGTCATCGACGAGTGGCGGGACCAGGGTGCGAGCAGCTTCGCGGCGACCAGGCCCGTTGCCGCCGGAACGCACAAGGTGACCGTCGAGTACTACCAGGGTGTCGGCGGCGGGCTGGTGCGCGCCAGCTACAGCGGGGGCGGGGATCCCGGGCCGGTACCTCCGCCGCCGCCGGGCGGCTGCACGGGCGACTGCCAGGGCTCCTGGCAGGTCCTGCCCTACGAGTCGCCGGTGCGTTCGGTGCACGCCACGGTGCTGCACACCGGGAACGTGCTGCTCGTCGCCGGCTCCGGCAACGACGGGGCCGCGGCGGCGAACAACCAGCTCGTCTCGAAGGTGTGGAACCCGCTGACCGCCGAGTTCGCCGACGTGCCCACCCAGGAGGACCTGTTCTGCGCCGGGCACACTCAGCTTCCCGACGGGCGGATTCTGCTCGCGGGCGGGACGTTGGAGTATCCGACGCCGACCAGTAACTACAAGGGCCTGGCGATCAGCTACATCTTCGATCCGATGACGAACACCTATACAAAGATCGGCGACATGCCGGGCGGTGGGCACTGGTACCCGTCCCTGGTGAACCTTGGCGACGGTTCGGTGTTCGCGACCGGCGGGCTCAACGAGAATGGCTCCGGAAATGTCGCCGTCGAGATGTTCGACTCTCGGAAGAGCCAGTGGAAACCCTTCAACGAGGTACCGCAGACGTACTTCTACTGGGGTCTCTACCCGAACATGGTGCTGATGGCGGACGGCCGGCTCTTCTATGCCGGGACGCACACCTTCGGTAACGCGCTGCCGAACACCTCGGGGTCGGAGATCTACGACATCGCCACCGGGACGATCACAGATGTCCCGGGTCTGCGGGACATCGACTTCCGGGACCAGGGTGCGACGGTGCTGCTGCCGCCGGCACAGGCCCAGAAAGTGGCCAACTTCGGCGGCGGGAACACCTACAGCGATCTTGACCCGACCAGTCACACGGACATCATCGACCTGCGTCAGCAGGATCCGCAGTGGACGGCCGGGCCGGACCTGCCGGCAGCCAAGATGTATGTCAGCGCCGTCATCCTGCCCGACGGAAAGGTGTTCGAGACCGGCGGGGCAAAGCACAACTATCCCGAGTACGCCGTGCACGAGGCGTCGATGTATGACCCGGTCACCAACACGTTCACGCCGATGCCGGCGGATCCGCTGGCGCGGATGTATCACTCGGAGTCCTTCCTCCTCCCGGACGGCCGGGTGGCGTCGATCGGTAACAACCCGGCGACCGGGGCATTCGACCTGGGTATCTCGGTCTACTCCCCGTGGTACATGTCGAGGCCGCGGCCGGCCATCACCGCCGCCGCCGAGCAGTTCGACCTCGGGTCGACGCAGAACCTGACCGTGAGCGGGAACATCGGCCGGGTCACGCTGATCCGCCCGGCGTCGGTGACCCACCAGTCGGACCCGAACCAGCGCAGCGTCGACCTGCCGACAACCGGCACCGGGACGAACATCAGCGTGACCGTCCCGAGCAATCCGAACATCATTCCTGCCGGTTACTACATGATGTTCGTCCAGGATACGAACGGAGTTCCATCCGTGGCGAAGTGGGTGCATGTCGGATGACCCGACGGAAAATCCTTCTCAGCGCGGTGACGGCGGTGTGTGTCACGGTGGGCCTGTTGGTCGGCCTGCGGGCGACCGGTGTTTTCGGCCCGTCAGCCGGCGACAGCGGGGGCACCCGGCCGGTCGCGGCCGAAAACACGCTCGGAGCTGGCAACCGGGATCTCAGCGGCCGGATTCAGCCGCATGGAAACGGCCGACCGTCGCCCGCGACGCTGTGGGTGGACGGCTGCGACCACAACTATGTGAAGGCCAGCGACAACACGAACGTCTGCGTCCCGAAGATCGCCCCCGGTGGTGTTCCGGTCGACTGCGAATTCCTGCGGAAATCCGGCTTCGGGGCGTTGAAGGTGACAGGAACGGACAGCAAGAACCTGGCCGGCACCGGCGGCAACGCCCCGCGTGGCACGACGGTCTGCGCCGACTAGACCCCGCCGGTTCTCCCGGATTCCTGGGATTCCTGGCGGCCAGCCGAGCCGGTCCGCCGGGAATCCCGGGCACGGAAAACCCGTCGTCACGCCGTCCGCACCCGAGGTAACGGTCGGAAACGGGACATGGATCACGGTGCCACGGGTCCGTGGCCAGTGGCACAGCCCTGCCGTTTCGATCCGGTCAGCAGTTCAGAAAGGCCAGGAACATGCCCCCCTGCGATGCACCGGTCGGGCCGACGCCGTGAGGCGGGCCCTGAGCGGAACCGCCGTCATGGCCCTGCTCTGTCTGGCCGGCAGCGCCGGCTGCGCCACGAGCGAGCCCACGCACCCGGCCGACGGCCCGCCGGTACGGTCGTCAGCGGCTGTCGCCACGGCCACCGGCGGCTGGCACGGCACCGTCCCGAAGGTCTCCCGCTCCCGGCCGTCGTTCACCCTGACGGACACCGCCGGGCACAGTTTCGACTTCGCGCGGCAGACCGCCGGCCGAGCCACCCTGCTCTTCTTCGGCTACACGAACTGCCCGGACGTCTGCCCGACGACCATGGCCGACATCGCCGCCGCCAAACGGCTGGCCAGAAACGATGCCGGGTCGGCGCTCACGGTCGTCTTCGTGACCACGGATCCCGGGCGGGACAGCGCCGAGGCGCTCCGGCGCTGGCTCGACCAGTTCGACTCCTCGTTCACCGGCTCACCGGCTCACCGGCTCACCGGCTCGCCGGCGCAGATCGACGCCGCGCAACAGGCCGTGGGCATACCGCTCGCGCAGACGCAGCAGGCGCCCGGCGGCCAGTACGACGTGGCGCACGCGGCCCAGGTCGCCGCCTACGGCGTCGACGACGTCCAACACGTTCTTTATTTCGCCAGTTCCACGGTTGCCGACTACGCGGCCGATCTGCCGAGGTTGGTGACTGCTTCGGGAGAACGCCCGTGAGAACAGCGGGCCACCGTGCCCGGTCCCGGGCCGTTGCCACCCGGTCGATGCCGGCCATTCGTACCGACCACTCAGGTAGGGATCAGTGAACCTCAATCAGGCGCTGGCCGCGCCACCGTCGCTTCACGCTTTCCTGACGAGGATGCCAGGGCAGTTGCGTTTCATCACGGCCGGTGGGACGAGCATTGCCGCACGGGTCGCGCTGATGGCTTTCATCGGCTGTTTCTTCGGGGCCTGGGGACGGGCCGGATACGGATTTTCGGTGGTCGCCGCGACGGGCCTGCTGTGGGGCCTGGACCGTGGCTTCACCTGGCGTGGACACGATGGCGGCCGGCTCAGGCCCGCCATCGCCCGGGTCTCGACCGAATCGGTCGGCTGGCTGCTGTTCACCGCGCTGACGGAGCTGGCGGCGAACTCCTCGCCAACGGGGCAGGCCGGCCCACGTAACCTGTTGGCCGCCGCGGTCTGCGCCCTGGTGGTGGTTTCCGCTCACCTGCTGATGTATTCCTGGTTCGTCTTCGGCTCCACCCTGACAGCCGCGTCCGTCCGTGTGCTGCACGGTGTTCTTCTGCTGCCCGCGTGGCCGTTGTTCGTCGAGACGGCACAGGCGCTGTATCGCGGCCGTGACAACGTGGCGATCGGTATCTGGACGGTGGTGTCGCTGTCGATGCTGCTGATCGCCGGTCTGACGCTGGTGCGGGCCCAGTACGGCTGGCAGCTGCCCGACCGGGTCGACCACGTCGACCTGGAGGACCAGGCGTCCCCCGGATACACCTTCTCGCTGATCGTGCCCGCCCGTCAGGAGCCCGTTCTCGGGCGCACGCTGACCCAGCTGCTCGCCGGTGACTATCCGCCGCATCTTTTCGAACTGGTCGTCGTCGTGTCGGACGACGAGCTCGACCGGGAGACCCGCGAGGTGGCACAGGAGTTCGCCGGCCGATACCCCAACGTACGGATCGTCACACCCAGCGGTGCGCAGCGGAGCAAACCGCTCTCCCTCGAGGACGCGCGAAAGCACTGCCACGGCGAGCTGATAGGAATCGTCGACGCGGAGTCCCTGATCGCCCGCGGTCTGCTCGGCTACGTCAACACCCTGGCCGTGCGTCACCCGGAAACCGGGATCTTTCAGGGCGGCGTCCAGCTGATGAACGTTCGCGGCCCCCGCTGGCGGCGGCCGGAATCCGCCGGGATGCTGCGCGCGCTGGTCGACTGGGCCGACAGCGGGACGTCGTGGTGGCGGGCGCGTAACTGCCTGGAGTACTACATCTGGTTCATGTCGCGGCTGCGCTACCAGGCGAAGGCGCGTTTCATCCCGCTTGGCGGCAACACCGTGTTCGTCCGGCGCGAGGTTCTCGACCGGCTCGGCGGCTGGGACGTCTCCTGCCTGACGGAGGACTGCGACCTCGGTGTGCGCGCCTCGGTGGCCGGCGTCACCACCACGGTTTTCTACCATCCCGAGCTGACCACCCAGGAGGAGACGCCAGAAAGCCTGAAGAAACTCGTGGTGCAGCGCACCCGTTGGATGATGGGTTTCATCCAGGTCTTCCGGAAGGGCGACTGGCGCCGGCTGCCGGGCTGGCGGCAGCGGGTGCTCGCCGCCGAGATGCTGTTGATGCCGTTCTTCCAGGCCATGGCCGGCCTGGTCCTGCCGACCTCCATGCTGCTCACGTTCTTCCTGAGCGCCCCGGTGGGTATTGTGATCATATTCTGGCTGCCGCTCCTCGCGATGCTGATGCTGACGCTCACCGAGGAGGCCGCCTTCCGGGAGTTCGCCGACGCATACCGGATCAGGGTGACTCCGCTGGACAGCGCCCGGCTGATAGCCAGCGCGCCGGTCTACCAGCTCGTGCTGTCGCTGGCGGCACTGCGGGCCGTCGTGCGGCTGTTCCAGAGAAAACTCGAATGGGAGAAGACGACACATGTCGGCGCCCACCACGTGGTGATACCAGGTCCGGCCCAGCCGGCGCTCCGAAATCACCGCGAGCCCGTCCTCAGGCCCGGAACGCCTGTCGCCTCCGTGTTCCCTGCCGCCGCTGAAGCGTTCACCGGTTCCGAGGTGCTTGCCGGCTCCAGGATTCCTGCCGGATCCGGGATCGCCGCCACTTCCGGGGTTTCCGCCGGGCTGGCGAAGCCGATCGGAGAGCGTCGCAAGCCGATCGGGGAGGTTCGGCAACCGGTCCGGCAGCTCCGGGAGGCCCAGGTCCCTGAGCAACTGACGGGACAGCGGCGCGGCGACCGTGTCTTCACGCCGCCCGGGGTCCAGTTCCCCGAACCGTTCGAGGGGGCTCTGTGACCACCAGCACGCTCCCGCTTCTCGACCGCGGCGCAGGCACTGGCACCGCACCGGCCGACAACCGGCGTGGCCGCCGGTTCGGCGGATTCACCGACTCGGTCGCGACCGTCCGCGACCGGATGACAGCCTGGCTGTTGGCGCACTGGCATAGCATCATCATCCTCGCCGTGCTCATCGTCGTCTGCGGGCTCGTACACGGCATCAACCAGGACGGCTGGCCCGGCCGTGTCAACGACGACGAGGGCACCTACACGGCGCAGGCATACGCCATGGAGTACTGGGGCCAAATCGCCCACTACACATACTGGTACGACCATCCTTTCGGTGGCTGGCTGCTTATCGCCGTCTACACGACGCTCACACACGCGTTCGAGCGGGCACCGACAGCGGTGGCTGCCGCCCGCGAGTGCATGTTCGTCGTCCATCTGGTGAGCTGCGCGCTGCTTTACCTGCTGGCCCGCCGGCTGGCGCTGCGACGGGTGTTCTCGGCCGCCGCGGTCCTGTTGTTCTCCCTGGCACCGCTCGCGGTCTGGTACCAGCGGATGGCCTTCCTCGACAACATCGCCGTGATGTGGGTGCTGGCGGCGCTGGTCTGCGCGGCATCCCCCCGGCGCAGCGCCGGCGCGGCGATCTGGGCCGGTGTCTTCATGGCCTTCGCCTTCTGGTCGAAGGAGACGACCCTCATTCTCCTGCCGGCCGTCTACCTGCTGCTCCGCCAGAACCGTGACCGGCGGAACTGGCGGTTCGTACGCCAGAACTTCCTCGGTTTCCTCACTGTGATCTGCGGCCTCTACGTCCTCTACGCCGTCATCAAGAACGAGCTGTTCGAGGGCGCCAGTCACGTCTCGCTGATCGGCGCGACCAGGTGGCAGCTGTTCGACCGGCCGGCGAGCGGAAGCCTGCTGAACGCGGACAGCAGCACCCGCAGCATGGCGAACCTGTGGCTGGAGATCGACCCCTATCTGCTGTGCGCGGGCGTTATCGCCGCGTTCCCGGCGCTTTTCGTCAGGCGTCTGCGGGTGGTCGCGATACTGCTGCTGATCCAGCTCGCCTTCATGTTCCGGAACGGATACATGCCATACGCGTACGTGACGGCGATGCTGCCGTTCGCGGCGCTGTGCGTGGCCGGCATGCTCGATGCGCTGCTGCCGTACTACCGGCCACCGACCGCCAACGCCGCGCGCGACCGCTCCGGGGACATGGCTGGCAGCGCGCTCCACGACCCGCCGCGTGATCCGGCGCCTGCCGTGGAAACGCGCTCGCTGTCCCGCCGGCCCCCGATATCGGCCCTGACTCTGGCATCAGCCCCGACGTCGGCTTCGTTCGCGGCCCCGCTCCCGGCCGCGGCCGAGCCTGCCGTGCTCGGCACCTGGATACGCCTGGTGGCGGTGGCCAGCATCGTGACGGCGGGACTGCTGACGCTCCCGGAGCACTGGGCACCGAAGCTGCACACAGCACTGACCGCCGACGACAGCGCGCCGAGCCGGGAGGCGGCCCGCTGGTACATCGAGAACATCCCGGACGGCAACATCGTCGTCACCGACGACAACATATGGACGGACCTGGAGTTGGCCGGCAAGAAGCCCGAGCCGATCTGGTTCTACAAACTGGACCTCGACCCGGCCGTCCGTGAAAAGCTGAAGAACGGCTGGCAGGACGTCGACTACTTCATTCTCGGCGACCTGACCCCCGTCACCCTGAACGACCTCCCCATGGTCGCCGAGGGTCTGCGGAACTCGATAGTCGTGAAATCCTTCGGCGCTCACGGCGAGATCGCAGTCCGCAAGGTGATCAGACCCGGCTGCCCGGCAACCCCCACGGCCGCAGCCCCAGGCTGCTGACAGTCCCGGCCGCCGGCAGCACTCCCTTTTATGTGTTCTTCTCGAAGATGAGGCGGAGGCCGATGAGGGTCAGGTGGGGTTCGTGGTGCTGGAGGGTTTCGCTCTCGCGGATGACGAGGGAGGCCAGCCCGCCGGTGGCGATGACCACGGGGTCGGCGTCCAGTTCGTTGCTGATGCGGCGTACCAGGCCGTCCACCTGGCCCACCACACCGTAGATCATGCCGGACTGGAGGCACTCGACGGTGTTCTTTCCGATCACCGATCGTGGTGGTATGAGCTCGACGTTGCGCAGTTGCGCCGCCCGCGACGCAAGCGCGTCCAGGGCGATCTCGATACCCGGGGCGAACGCGCCGCCGAGGAACTCGCCGCGGCTGGAGACCACGTCCAGGTTCGTGGACGTCCCGAAATCGACGATGATCGCCGGACCGCCGTAGAGGTGGTGGGCGGCCAGCGCGTTCACGATCCGGTCCGCGCCGGCCTCCTTGGGGTTGTCGATGAGGATCGGCACCCCCGTTCTCGTGCCCGGCTCCACCACGACGGCGGGCACCTTGCGGAACGCGCGCACCACCATGCGCCGGATCTCCCGCAGGGCCGCCGGCACGGTCGAGCACACCGAGATGCCGTCGACGTCGTAGTCCAGGAGCAGACCGCGGAACAGCAGCGACAGTTCGTCCGCGGTCGAGTGCGGGTTGGTGCGTACCCGCCAGGAATCCATCAGGTCCTCGCCGTCGAAGACGCCGAGGACGGTGTTGGTGTTGCCGATGTCGATCGTGAGCAGCATCAGGGCGTCCCCGATCCGGCGCCCGCCTCGGGCGCGACGTCCGAGGCGGGCGCCGGGCCCGGACCCCGGCGCGGGGAGAGGTCGAGATCGAGGCCCAGGTCCAGCGCGGGCGCCGAGTGGGTCAGCGCTCCGATCGCCAGATAGTCGACGCCGGTCTCGGCCACGCGGCGGGCCATGTCGAGGGTCAGCCCGCCGCTGGCCTCCAGCTCGACGCCGTTCGGACGGGCGATCGCGACCGATTCACGCAGCTCGTCCAGGCTCATGTTGTCGCAGAGGATCAGGTCCGCGCCGGCTGTCACGGCCTCGGCGACCTGGGCCACCGTGTCGCACTCGACCTCGACCGGCAGGCCGGGGAACCTCGCCCGCACCGCGGCGAACGCCGCCGCCACCCCGCCCGCGGCGACCACGTGGTTGTCCTTCACCAGCGCCGCGTCCGCCAGCGACATCCGGTGGTTGCGCCCACCTCCACAGCGCACCGCGTACTTCTCCAACGCGCGCAGCCCGGGCAGGGTCTTGCGGGTGTCCCGGATCGCCGCCCCCGTACCGTCCACCGCGTCGACCCACCGCCGGGTCGCCGTGGCCACCCCAGAGAGGTGGCACAGCAGGTTCAGCGCCGTGCGTTCGGCGGTGAGCAGGGCGCGGACCGGGCCCGCGACGGTCAGGACGGCGTCCCCGGGGCTCACCTGGTCACCGTCCGAAGCGACGATCTCGATGTCCAGACCACCGGTCCAGCCGCTCTCCGCGTCCGCGTGCTCGTCGGCGGCCGCATCCCCACGGTGGACGTCCGACGGATCCCGCGTCGGGCGGACGCCTGTGGGCTCGTGCCGTGCCGGGTAGCGGTCGGTGAGGACCACCTCGAAGACGGCCGCGGCCACCGGCAGGCCGGCGACGACTCCCCGGGCCCGGGCGACGACCGCTCCCCGGCCAGCCAGGTCGGGCGGCACGGTCGCGACCGACGTCGTGTCGACCGAGTCCGGATCATAACTACTCACTGTACGGACCGCAGCATCCGCCGTGGCGTCCAGGGGCGCCACCGGATCCGCTGGGAGCGCGGGCAGATCCTCGGCGACGGCGCCGCGGATGAGCATGACGAGCGCGTCCGGATCGAGCCCGGCTGACACCAGTGCGCTGCGGGTCTCCTGCGACAGCGGTGACAACGACGGTGACGGCGGTGACAACGGCGACGGTGACGGCGGTGACAACGGCGACGGCGACGGCGGTGACAACGGCGACGGCGGGGACGGCAGTGGCATCAGGCTGGCATCAGGCCTGGCCCGAGGCGTGCCCGGCGGTTGCCGGGTAGCCCGGAAGAGGCGGAGCCTCCGCGACGTCCAACGGCTCGTATGTCACTGAGAGCTCACCTTCCGCGTCCAACTGGGTGAGGATGTGGCCACGCCAGCGTGCGTCGTCAGTGATACCGAAATCTTCCCGCCAGTGCGAGCCACGGGTTTCCTGACGCATTGTGGCAGCCGCGACCAGCGCGGTGGCGACGGTCCGCAGGTTGGTCATCTCCCAGGCGTCCGGGCCGGCGGTGACCGTGCCGCCGACCCGCGGGTCCCCGAGGGCGGCCAGCGTCTTCGCGGTCGCCCGCAGGCTCTGCTCGCTGCGCAGCACCCCGGCGCCATCGGCCATGGCACGGGCCAGGTCGGCACGGGCCGCCGGGTCGGCAAGCCCGGTCGAGCCGCTTCCCACCACCGGGTTCGCCGGCTTCGTCGGGCTGGGCAGCCCCCGGGCGAGATCGGTGCCGATGCGGGCGGCGAAGACCAGCCCCTCCAGCAGGCTGTTGGACGCCAGCCGGTTCGCTCCGTGCACGCCCGTGCACGCGACCTCCCCGCACGCGTACAGCCCGGGGACGCTGGTACGCCCCCAGACGTCGGTGCGCACACCGCCGCTGGCGTAGTGCGCCGCCGGGGCGACCGGGATCGGCTCGCGGAGCGGGTCCACGCCGGCGGCCCGGCAGCGGGCAGTGATCGTCGGGAAGCGTCGCAGCAGGGTGGAACTGCCCAGGCCGCGGGCGTCGAGGTAGAGGTGGTCGACGCCCTGGGCGGCCATCACCCGGGACATCTGCTTGGCGACGACGTCTCGCGGCGCCAGGTCGGCGAGCGGGTGGACGCCGTCCATCACCCGGTGCCCGGCGGCGTCCACCAGAAGGGCGCCCTCACCGCGCATGGCCTCGCTGACCAGCGGCTGCTGGCCGGAGCCGGGTGGCGCGGGCGCACCGGTCC
>NZ_CAAAFS010000347.1:4573-21565 GCF_900634755.1 Protofrankia symbiont of Coriaria myrtifolia | reverse complement strand
CGGCTGCTGGCCGGAGCCGGGTGGCGCGGGCGCACCGGTCCCCGGGCCCGCCCCCGCCCCCGGTCGCGTGGCCGCTTCCGTCGACGGCGGGACCAGCCACAACGCGGTCGGATGGAACTGGACGAACTCCAGGTCGGTGACGACCGCGCCGGCGCGCAGCGCCAGCGCCACACCGTCCCCGGTGGACACCGGCGGGTTCGTGGTGGCGGCGAAGACCTGCCCCATCCCGCCGGTGGCGAGGATCACCGCGCGGGCGGCGGCCGCGCCCACCCCGTCCTTACTGCCCTCGCCCAGGACGTGCAGGGTCACCCCGGCGGTGTTGCCGTCGGCGTCCAGCAGCAGGTCGAGGACGAGCGCGTGCTCGATCACCTCGACGCCCGGGTCCGCGCGCACCGCCGCGATGAGGGCCCGTTCGACCTCCAGGCCGGTGGCGTCGCCGCCCGCGTGCACGATCCGGTTGCGCAGGTGGCCGCCCTCGCGGGTCAGCGCGAACCCGCCGGTGGAGCCGTCCCGGTCGAACGCGGCGCCCAGCTCGGCCAGCTCCCGCACCCGCGCCGGCCCCTCGGTGACCAGGATCCGCACGGCGTCGACGTCGCACAGCCCGACCCCGGCGGTCAGGGTGTCGGCCAGGTGATCCTCGGGGGAGTCCTCCGGGGCGAGCGCCGCGGCGATGCCGCCCTGCGCCCAACGGGTCGACCCCTCGTCCAGGTGTGCCTTCGTGACCAGCAGGACCCGGCCGGCGGGCACGGCCGCGCGGGCGTGCAGGACGGCGCTGAGCCCCGCGATCCCCGACCCGATCACCACGATGTCGGCGTCGAGTGCCCAGCCCGGTCGGGATGCCCCGAGCCGGCAGGGCAGGAAGATCATGAACGGATCCGCGTGCCGACCGTGGCCGTCCGCCCGCCGTCCGGCTCGTGCCGGGGCGCCCTCCGCTCGGCTCTTGCCCCGTCGGCGGACAGCGGCGGGACCGACAGCGGCTGGACGATGTCCCCGCGCAGGCTGGAGGGGTCGTCCGGGATCGCCGCCGCCGGATCCTGGCCGCGGGCGACGATCCGGTTGGCGGCGTCCACGAACAGCACCCGCGGGGTGAACCGACGGGCCTCGGCGTCGGCCATGACCGCGTACGCCAGGATGATCACAAGATCTCCGGGGTGGACGAGCCGGGCTGCCGCGCCGTTGATCCCGATGATCCCGCTGCCGGGCGGACCCGCGATCGCGTAGGTCTCCAGCCGGGCACCGTTGTCGATGTCGACGATCGTGACCTGCTCGCCGGGGAGCAGGTCCGCGTCCGCCATCAGGTCGGCGTCGATCGTGACGGAGCCGACGTAGTGCAGATCGGCCTGGGTGACCGTGGCGCGGTGGATCTTCGATTTGAGCATGGTCCGGAACACGGTCAGCCGTCCTCCCCGGGCAGCGTGAGCTCGATGTTGTCGATCAGCCGGGTGGTGCCAACCCGGGCCGCGACCAGCAGTAGCGCCTGGCCGATACGTACCGGTGCCAGATCGTCGGGACTTGCCAGCCTCAGGTAGTCCGCCCTGACGCCCGGCTCGGCGGCGAGCACCTCGCTGGCGGCGGCCAGCACCACGTCCGCGCCTTCGTCGGCGACGCTCACCCCGACGGCGAGCGCCCGCGGCAGCGCGAGCACGCTGCCGCGCTGGTGGGTGGTCAGGTAGGCGTTGCGGCTGGACAGCGCCAGCCCGTCCGGGGCCCGTACCGTCGGCACCGCGACGATCTCGGTCGGGAAGGCCAGGTCGTGCACCATCCGCCGGACGAGGACGAGCTGCTGGGCGTCCTTCTTGCCGAAGAAGGCCAGGTGCGGCCGGGTCAGGTGGAGCAGGGTCGCGACGATCGTGAGGACGCCGTCGAAGTGTCCGGGGCGGCTGGCGCCCTCCAGTATCTCGCCGAGCGGGCCGGCGCTGACCCGGACGAGCGGCGGGGTTTCGTGCACGATCGGCGGGGCGAAGACGATGTCCACGCCTTCGCGGCCGCACAGCCGCAGGTCGGCGTCGAGCGTCCGGGGGTAGCGGGAGAGATCTTCCCGGGGGCCGAACTGCAACGGGTTCACGAAGATCGTGACGATCAGCTGGTCCGCGCGGGCCCGGGCGGTGCGGATCAGCTCGGTATGCCCGGCATGCAACGCGCCCATCGTCATGACGACAGCTCGTGTAGCATTCGCTGCTAAGGGTGACGTATCGAGTAGCGAATCGAGTTCTGCGCGGCTCTGGGCCAGCTCCGGCTCCCCGTCGTCGGGCGATCGGGGGCGTAGCGAAGCCGCGGTTGCGGATGTGGCCATCAATGTCGTTCCAGTCCTCGTAGGGGTACCGGACGTCGCGCGCCAGCCTAACCCGAACGCGATCGCGCGTGCACGCCTGTCACGTACCGCACATGTGTCAGCGGCTGGCGGTCGCGTCCGTTGGCCACCGGCGGAAGGTTCCGACTGACGGCGGCGCGACCCGGAGGGCTGAGAGTACGCCTCCCGGGCCCGAGACGCCGGGCCCGGGACGGATGTTCTGAAACGCCTGCCCGAGAGACGCCTACCGGGCCTGCGCGGCGGCGACGTAGTCGGCGAAGGAGGTGCCGGTGAGGCGTTCGTACGCCTCGACGTAGCGGGCCCGGGTGGCCTCGACCACCTCCGGCGGAAGCTGTGGGCCGGGAGCGGTCCGATCCCAGCCGGTGGACGCCAGGTAGTCGCGGATGAACTGCTTGTCATAGGACGGCTGGGAGCCGCCGGGCCGCCACTGCTCGGCGGGCCAGAACCGGGACGAGTCCGGGGTCAGCACCTCGTCGCCCAGCCGCAGGACGCCGTCGGCGTCGTGGCCGAACTCGAACTTGGTGTCGGCGACGATGATGCCGCGTTCGGCGGCCACGGCGACCGCCCGCTCAAAGATCGACAGGGTGAGTTTCTCCAGCTCGGCGGCAACCTCGGAGCCCACCTGGGAGGCGGCCTGCGCCCGGCTGATGTTCTCGTCGTGCTCGCCGATCGGCGCCTTCGTCGACGGGGTGTAGATCGTCGCGGGTAGCCGGCTGCCGTCGACGAGGCCGGCGGGCAGCGCGTGGCCGCTGACCTCGCCGGTGCGCTGGTAGTCCTTCAGCCCGCTGCCGGTGAGGTAGCTGCGGGCGACGCACTCGATCGGCACCATGGCCAGCCGCCGGCACAGCATCGACCGGCCGCGCAGTTGCTCGGCGTAGGGGGCGAGTTCGTCGGGGTACTCGGCCACGTCGGTGCTGATCACATGGGACGGTACGAGATCCGCGAGCTGGTCGAACCACCACAGCGACAGGCCGGTGAGGACGGCGCCCTTGTCCGGTATCTCGGTGGGCAGGACCACGTCGAAGGCGGAGATCCGGTCGCTGGCGACCAGGAGAACCGCGTCGTCACCGACCGCGAACATCTCGCGTACCTTGCCCGACCCCAGGTGGGTCAGCCCGGCGAACTCCTCGTGCGTCAGTGGCATGCCTCGACCGTATGCGATGCGCCGGGCCTCTTCGCCGGCAATCAGGACGTCCCAGTCGGTGACGCGGCATAGCGGCCGGTGGCCGGTGGCCGGTGGCCGGATGCTCCCGTCCCGCCGGGATGTTCGGGCCGGTAACGCGACGTCACGGCCGGGTAGGGTTTCCGGGCCGGGGATTCGGGCGCGGTTGTCGGGCACGATGGCCGGTATGGCAACCGAGCACGCGGCCCCCGCACCTCCTACCGCCCCCGAGCCCCCCGAGGTTCCCGACGTCCTGGCCACCCGTTACGCCTCGGCGGAGATCCGGCGGCTGTGGTCGCCGGAGAGCAAGGTGGTCGCGGAGCGCAGGCTGTGGCTGGCGGTGCTGCGCGCCCAGCGGGATCTCGGCCTGGAGCTGCCCGCCGGCGTGATCGAGGACTACGAGCGGGTCCTCACCGAGGTGGACCTGGCCTCGATAGCCCGGCGGGAGCGGCTGCGGCGCCACGACGTCAAGGCCCGCATCGAGGAGTTCAACGCCCTCGCCGGCCACGAGCACGTGCACAAGGGCATGACGTCACGCGACCTCACCGAGAACGTCGAACAACTGCAGGTGCGCAGCTCGCTCGCGCTGATCCGGGGGCGCATGGTCGCGGCGCTGGCCCGGCTGGCCCGGCTGGCCGCCGAGCACGACTCGCTGGTGATCACCGGGCGCAGCCACAACGTCCCCGCGCAGGCGACCACGCTCGGTAAGCGGTTCGCCTCCGCCGGGCAGGAGCTGCTGGCCGCCTTCGAGCGGGTCGAGGACACCCTGGAGCGCTACCCGCTGCGCGGGATCAAGGGCCCGGTCGGGACCGGTCAGGACATGCTCGACCTGCTCGGCGGGGACGAAGCCAGGTTCTCCGAGCTGGAGCGGCGGATCGCCGGCTTCCTCGGCTTCAGCCGGGTGCTGACCAGCGTGGGCCAGGTCTACCCGCGGTCGCTCGACTTCGAGATCGTCACCGCGCTGGTCCAGGCCGTGGCCGGGCCTGCGAGCCTCGCCACGACCATCCGGCTGATGGCCGGCCACGAGCTGGCCACCGAGGGTTTCGCCGCCGGCCAGGTCGGCTCGAGCGCGATGCCGCACAAGATGAACACCCGGTCCTGCGAGCGGGTCGGCGGCCTGTCGGTGGTGCTGCGCGGCTTCGCCGCCATGACCGGCGAGCTTGCCGGGAACCAGTGGAACGAGGGGGATGTGTCCTGCTCGGTCGTGCGCAGGGTGGCGCTGCCCGGCGCGTTCTTCGCCGCCGACGGGCTGTACGAGACGTTCCTGACCGTCCTGGACGACTTCGGGGCCTATCCGGCTGTGATCGCCCGGGAGCTGGACCGCAACCTGCCGTTCCTGGCCACGACGAAGATCCTGATGGCCGCCGTGCGCCGGGGCGTCGGGAGGGAGAGAGCCCACGAGGTCATCCGGGAGCACGCGGTCGCGGTCGCCCTCGCCCTGCGGGAGAAGGGGGCGGAGCACAACGACCTGCTGGCCCGGCTGGCCGGCGACGACCGGCTGGGCCTGGACACGGCCGAGCTGTCGTCGGTGCTGGCCGAGCCGCTGACGTTCACCGGAGCGGCCCGGGCGCAGGTCGCGGCCTTCTGCGCCCAGGTGGACGGCATCGTCAGCCGCTACCCGGACGCCGCCGCCTACACCCCCGAGCCGATCCTGTGACGGCTGCCGGTGGGACGCTCGCCGGCAGGGACACGCCGGGCGGGTGAGACGCGCCCGCCCGGCGGGAACCGTCTGACCGGGGCCCGTCCGAAATGATCATCTGATGTGGCGGGCGAACACGGCCGCCTGCCCGGCGCAGGCCATCTGGCAGGGGTACGCCGGGCAGGCGGGATACGCCGAGGTGCCGGGGACTCGCCGGGAGATGGCCCGGTCGGTCAGCGGTCGGGGGCCAGCGCCTCCTCGAGGCCCGCGGCGGCGGCCTTCTCGAAGTCGTCCTTGAACGCCGTGAGCAGAGCCCGCAGCCCGGGGTCGCTCAGGGCGAGGATCTGGGTGGCCAGCACGGCGGCGTTCGTGGAGTTGTTCAGCCCCACCGTGGCGACCGGCACCCCCGGCGGCATCTGCACGATGGCGAGCAGGGAGTCCATGCCGTCCAGCGCCCCACCCGTGATCGGGACGCCGATCACGGGCAGTGTGGTGAGCGCGGCAACGGATCCGGGCAGGGCGGCGGCGAGCCCGGCGCCGGCGATGACGACCGCGATGCCGCGGGCGGCCAGCTCGTCCACGTATTCCGCGAGGGTGCGGGGGGAGCGGTGAGCCGACACCGACACCTGCTCGTAGGGGACGCCGAAGCGCTCCAGAGTCGCGCCGGCCTTGCTCATCGTCTGGGCGTCCGAAGGGGAGCCGTAGACGATGGCCACCTTTGGTGACCGTGCGTTCGGGTCGTTCCGAGAAATCTCGCTCATACCTGCCTGCTCACTCACCTTCTGAACGACTGGCTGATCGTAGGTGGACGACTGGCGGACCGGCCGCTGGAGCCCGGAGGGGCATCACCCACCCGGCGTCCTACGGCCGTCCCCGGACGGGCGGACACACCGGACGTGGCGGATGCCGGCGACGCGGGTGTCAGCGGTTGCGCCCCCGTGGCTCCCATGGTTCTCCTTGGCCCCCATGGCCGGGATCCGGAATTCGCGCGGATCCGGATCTCCCGCATCCGCCGCGTCTTCCGGATCCCACGGCCCGGCTGTGCTGATCTGTCTGGTCAGGGACCTCGCTCCGCCGACCCGCTGGCCCCGCCGCCGGGTGCGGCCTGCCAGGTCGGGGCGCCGATACGGGTCAGGTCGCCGATGTCGGTCCGGTAGTGTGCTCCGGCCAGCGACAGACGGCTGATCGCCTCGTAGGCCGAACCTCTCGCGGCCTCAAGATGTGACCCGATTGCCGTTACGCACAGTACACGTCCACCGGACGACACGATCCTGCCGTCGGCGTCCCGGCGGGTGCCCGCATGCAGGATGTCCACGCCGGTGAGGGCCTGCGCGGCGGCGAGACCACTGATCGGATCACCGACTTTTGGTGACTGTGGGTAGCCGGAAGCGGCAACGACCACCGTGACCGCCGCGCCGGAGCGCCACGTCGGCGCCCGGCGGCCCGACAGCACGTCGGTCAGCGGCGTGGCCAGCAGCGCCAGGATCGCCTGCACCTCGGGGTCGCCGAACCGGACGTTGAACTCCACGACCCGCACCCCGCGGGAGGTCAGCGCGAGACCGGCGTAGAGCAGGCCGGAGAATGGCGTGCCGCGGCGGGCCATCTCGTCCACCACGGGTCTGACCACCGTGTCGACGACCTCGGGGACGAGCCCGGGCGGCGCCCACGGCAGCGGCGCGTAGGCACCCATCCCGCCGGTGTTCGGCCCGGTGTCGCCGTCCCCGACCCGTTTGTGGTCCTGCGCGGGCAGCAGCGGCACGACCGTGCCGGCCTCCGTGACGATCGCGAACAGCGAGACCTCGGGGCCGTCCAGGTACTCCTCGATCACGACCCGGTCGTCCGCCCGGCGTAGGCAGGACCGCACGGCCGCCACCGCCTCCGCCCGGTCGGTCGTCACGGTGACGCCCTTGCCGGCGGCCAGCCCGTCGTACTTGACGACGTAGGGCGGGCCGAACTCGTCGAGGTCGGCCAGGGCCGGCTCGATCTCGGTGTGGTCGCGGGCGGCCGCGGTCGGGACGCCCGCGGCGCGCATCACGTCCTTGGCGAACGCCTTGCTGCCCTCCAGGCGCGCGGCCGCGGCGGACGGCCCGAAGCAGGTCAGCCCGCGGGCCCGCAGCTCGTCGGCTGCCCCTGCGACCAGGGGAACCTCCGGCCCGATGATGGTCAGATCGGCCTGGACGCTCTGCGCGAGGGCCGCGACGGCGTCCGGGTCGCCGACGTCAAGCGGACGTGGCTCGGCGAGGTCCGCGGTGCCGGCGTTGCCCGGGGCGCAGACGATCGAGCTCACGGCCGGGTCGCGCGACAGCGCCCGGCACAGGGCATGCTCCCGGCCACCGGAGCCGACGACGAGTACCTTCACCGTGTCACCCGTTACCCACTGCCGCCGCCGGGCCGGTCACCGTCGCTGAACGAACCATCACCACTGGACGAGCGGCTGCCGCTGAACCAGCCACTGCCGCTGAACGGGCGGCTGCCGCAGGACGAGCGGCTACCGCCGGAGCGGCCGTTGCCGCGGGACGAACCGCCGCGGGACGAACCGCCGCGGGACGAACTGCCGCTGGAGCGGTCGCCGCGGCCAGAGCGGCCGTTGCCATCTGTCGGACTGCCACCTGCCCGACCGGTGGTCGGCGGCCGGCCGCGCCCCGGCTGGCTGTGCGCGCGGTCACGGGCCCTGCGTGGGAACCAGTATGGGAGGGCACGCGGTACAGGGTAGCGCTCACCGCGATCAACTTTCCGGCCCGGCCCGGCCGCGGGACGTGCTCACGGTGCGATACCTGGAAGCGATCCGGATGGAATCGAACACGGTTCGTGACGGATGCCCGGACGCCTGTCGGGGCCCGCGCGGACGGTGGTGTGTCCTGACCGGCCACGGCGTCCGCCCTACGCCCGCGGGCGCGTACGTCTACGGGTGCGTCTACAGGAGGACACCAGCACACCACAGCGTGTGTGCCAGGCCGTACACCACCTGCTGCGCGCATCGCCGGGCGTCCACCTCGGCCATGGCCCCGACGACCGCGTGGACGTCCACCGGCCACACCCGGACATCGCGGCCCAGGGCGTAGAGGGTTCCCGGGTCGTCCCGGCCCTCGAAGGTCCGCCCGTCGCGGTCGACGAAAAGGTGCAGGCAGCGGCCCGTGTACGGGAACTCCTCGTTACGCCAGTACAACACCGGCCAGACCAGCGGTGACGCGGCGTGCCGGCCGCGCCGACGGTCCCTGGCCGGACCGGAACCGCGCCGACCGGTCTTCCCGCCCTCGCTCCCGTCATTGGTGATCTCCGTCGAGGGCCGCCCGGCTGTGTCGTGCCCGGCCGGGCCGGCCTCGGTGGGAGCCGGGATCGGGAGCGGCACCGGATCCGCGGGCTGCCGTCGGCGCCCACCGCGGGCCACCGGTGGGGGCAGACGTTGCGGAAGCAGACGAACGCTCACGTTAGGTGAGAGGCCCTGGGCTGCGCAGATGGCGAGGAACTCGGCGATCTGCCTGTCCACGTGGGTGGCGACGGCGTCCGCCCGCCTGCGGCGCTGCTCCTCGGCCCGGTTGGCGCTGCGGATGGCGTAGCTGCCGCGAACGACAACCTCCACCAGGCCGGCGGGAGGTACGTCGCCGATGGGCGAGAAGCCGACCGGCCGGGCGTGCGCGCCGACGCTCTGCCGCACCGCCTGCGGCCGGGTGACCAGGCCGGCGGCGTGCGCCACCGGCGTCCGATGGGCCGGCAGGGAACCGACGGGGCCGGCCGGAGCGGCTGGAGCGGACGCGCTGCCTGCCGCTGGCCTGCCAGCGCGCGGCAGGCCAACCCGTGGGATGTCGGGTTCCAGCCGGCGGCCGTCGGGGCCGGGACGGGTGGGGGGCCGCCTGTCGTCCGGCACGGTCGGCTGGGTGCCCTCGGCGGAGCCGGGCGGCGGCACGGAGTCACCACTCGACGCGGCCGCCTCGGACGGCCTGCCGTTCACCGGGCTGCCGCCGTTCACGGTGTTGCCGCGTCCCGCCGGGTTGTCGCCGTTCGCCGTGTTGTCGCCGTTCAGGGGGCTGCCGCCGTTCACGGGACTGCTGTGCTTCACCGGGTAGCCGCGGCGCGGCGGGTCGCCGTCCACCGGACCATCGTCCACCGGCTCCTGCGGCTCCTGTTCGGGTGGGCCCGCGACAGCCCGGTCGGTGGCCGATGCGGCCGATGTAACTGTCGGTGTTGTCACTGTAGGTGTCGACCGTTCTGGCTGCCCGGGTCGGTCCGACTGGGCGGACGGTCGTGCCGGCTCGGACGGCTTGGCCGCGGCCGCGTCGGCGGCGGGCGGCTGGCCGGCTGCCATGTCCCGCGCTGTGCTGGCGTTCTGGCTGGCGTGCGGGCCGGAGCCCTCGGCGCCCACGGAGCGGGCGGTGACAGCAGCCACCGTGACACCCCCGTCCCGATCGACTATCCGCCTTACCGAAATACAGACTCCACAGTAACCCTCAGTAATGCAAGTGGACTCCCAGAGGGATGATCGGTGCGGACGGGAGTTTGGTGACGCCTGTGGGCAGGCGTCCGCAATGACCGCTCTGAAGATCTTGCCGTATTCCGTCGGCGATGTGACATCCCCGAGTCGGGTGGGCCAGGTAACCTCACCCGGTGCCTGCGCTCGTGCTGATCGGCGCCCAGTGGGGCGATGAGGGCAAAGGAAAGGCGACCGACCTGCTCGGCGGGGCGGTCGACTTCGTCGTCCGGTATCAGGGGGGTAACAATGCCGGACATACCGTTGTCATCGGTACGGAAAGCTATGCCCTGCACCTGATCCCCAGCGGCGTGCTGCGCGCGGACTGCGTGCCGGTGATCGGCAATGGTGTGGTCGTGGATCCCGGTGTCCTGCTCCAGGAGATGGACGGGCTGCGCGCCCGCGGCATCGACGTCTCCCAGCTGCTGATCAGCGCGAACGCGCATCTGATCATGCCTCATCACCGAGCGCTCGATAAAGTTACCGAACGTTATCTCGGTAAGGCGCGGATCGGGACCACCGGCCGCGGGATAGGCCCGACCTACGGCGACAAGATCGCCCGGACCGGCATCCGCGTCCAGGACCTGCTCGATCCCGGGATCTTTCGCGCGAAGCTGGAGCTTGCGCTGCGGGAGAAGAACCAGATCCTGACCAAGATTTACAACCGGCGCGCCCTTGAGGTGGACAAGGTCGTCGACGAGTACAGCGTGTACGCGCAGCGGCTCGGGCCGCACATCGCCGACACCGGCCTCGTGCTCGACAGGGCGTTACGGGACGGCCAAGTCGTGCTCCTGGAAGGCTCCCAGGGCACCCTCCTCGACGTCGACCACGGGACCTATCCTTTCGTCACGTCGTCGAACCCGACCGCGGGCGGGGCCGCGGCCGGTTCGGGTATCGGGCCGACAAGGATCACCCGGGTGATCGGCATCTGCAAGGCCTACACGACCAGGGTCGGCTCCGGGCCGTTCCCGACCGAGCTCACCGACAAGGTCGGCGACGAGTTGCGCGCCGCCGGCGGCGAGTTCGGCGTGACCACCGGCCGGGCCCGGCGTACCGGCTGGTTCGACGCGGTGATCGCCCGTTACGCGGTGCGCGTGAACGGGCTGACCGACCTCTTCCTGACCAAGCTGGACGTGCTGTCCGGCTTCGACCGGGTACCGGTCTGCGTGGCGTACGACGTCCACGGGGTGCGACACGACGAGATGCCGATGACGCAGACCGAGTTCCACCACGCCAGACCGATCTACGAGGAGCTTCCCGGCTGGGGTGAGGACATCTCGCGGGCGTCGTCGTTCGACGATCTGCCGAAGGCCGCCCGCGACTACGTCCGAACGCTTGAGGAGCTGGCCGGCGCGCCGGTGGCGGCCGTCGGGGTCGGCCCCGGCCGGAACCAGACGATCTCCATTCGTGATCTCGTCTGACTGGCCGGCCCGGCCGGAGGCTGTACGGCTCCCCGTCAGGGTGGACGTATCGTGCCTCGTGCCTCGTGCCTCGTGCCTCGTGCCTCGTGCCTCGTGCCTCGTGCCTCGTGCCTCGTGCCTCGTGCCGAGACCGGCCCGGCCGGAGCTGGCGCGACCACGACAGTTCCCCGCGCGGGCGAGTGAGACGATCTCTTGAAGAGCGAAAAAATTGCTCCGTATGATGACCGACATCCGAGGCTGCCTACTGCCGAAGTGGCTACGGACGTGGCATGCTCAGGCTCGGCAGACAGCCGATCTTCCGTTCGGCTGTCTGCCCGGTGTGCTTCCGCCCGTCCTCCCGCACGGGGCTGAGCCGAGCGGGGACGGCCGTAGGTGTGGGAGTGTTCCGTATACCCTTCGTTCGCATCGTGGAGGTACGCAATGAAGCGTTTCGCTCTGGTCGCCCTGCTGGCCGCAGTTGCCGGTGGCGGTTTCCTCATCCGCAGGCGGAGCAGGCAGGACGTCTGAGCGCAGGCTCGACCACCGCCGCGAACCCATCCGCTGCCGCGAGGGCGACCTTCGTGGCGGCAGATGGGTCTGGCGAGGGGGCGCGGCCGGGGTCGCCATGGCAGCAGGCCGCCATGGCGAGGTAGACCGGCCCCAGGGCTGCCGTGGCGACGGACGCTGTGGGCAGGGGCACCGCGGAAGAGGACGAGGCGGCCGGGTGCACGGCCGGCGTCCGCCGCAGCCGGCTGCGTGACCATGCTGGTGATCTCCAGTGGCCCCGGGACCGCCGGTCCGTGGCAGAGCGGTAAGGACGTCCGCCTGACGTTGACCGCCCCGTGGCCGTGGCCGTGGCTGACCGGCTGGCCGACCGTCGCGTCCCGCCCCGTCGTGGATGCGGCCGTCCTCGGCGGGTGGCTTCGGCCCGTCTCCGGCGGAGACGGGCACCGTCAGCGTGGCCACCCGCACAGACCATGATCTGGACGATTTTGTCGTTGTGTACGCTTTTCGGTCGCGTAAGCGTACACAACGACAAACATACGACGATCTTCTCCGGGTATCTACAGTCGGTGCCAGCCGTCGATGACACGTGTCATCGACGGCGTACCACGCATGGTCACACGACCGATGCCTTACGCGCCGGTCCGCGTGCCTGGACTCCGTTGCTGGCCCGGAATCCTCCCGGTGCGGGTGACGGACATATTGATGCGGTCGGCGCCAATCCCCTTACCGTGCACAACTGTGTGACCCGCACCGGTCGGCATTGTTTTCGATATGTTTCGACCTGCGTATCCGGAGGCGCCGGCTGCGCACCGTCGCCATATCGTGATGTCCGTAAACTCGGGCGGGCCCGGGTATGCTCGAGTTCGTGCACCGCTATGATGTTGACAGCGAGATTCTGACCCAGGCCGTCGTCAACTATGCGCGGGAGCGACTACGTCTCAATCCCGTTCCACTGGACGGTACCCACTCACGCGCGGAGCTGACCACCGCAGTGGGGGAGACAATAACTCCCGACGGTATCGGTGGCGTCGAAGCGCTCCGGATTTTTGACGAACTGCTCTCCCGAGCGTGCATTTCGGTCGACCATCCCCGCAACCTCTCGTTCATACCGGCGGCGCCCACCAAGGCGGCGATACTTTTCGACCTCGTCGTCGGGGCTTCGTCCGTGTACGCGGGAAGCTGGCTGGAGGGCGCCGGTGCCGTGCACGCGGAAAACCAGGCACTGCGCTGGCTTTCCGATCTCGCCGGTTTTCCGCCCGAGGCCGGCGGGGTCTTCGTCCAGGGCGGGACGATCGGGAACCTCTCCGCGCTCGTCGCGGCCAGATACCGGATGCAGACGCGGGGCGGTGCCGCCCCGGCTGGCGGCCGGCCCACCGTGTGGCGTATCGCCTGCGGCGCCGAGGCGCACTCCTCGGTCGAGGCCGCCGCCCGAGTCATGGGCGCGGAGCTCCTGGTGGTCCCGGCGGACGCCGAGGGCCGCCTCACCGGCCCCGCGCTGGCCCACGCCCTGGACACCGCGGACCCTGATGTCCGCGACAGCGTGTTCGCCGTCGTGGCGACGGCCGGTACCACCCAGTTCGGTATCGTCGACGACATCCGCGGAATTGTCGACGTAGCCCACGAGCGAGACCTGTGGGCACATGTCGACGGGGCGTACGGACTGGCCGCGCTGGCCGCGGAATCCGTCCGCCACCTCTTTGCCGGGACAGCTGACGCGGATTCTTTCATCGTCGATCCACACAAATGGCTGTTCGCTCCGTTCGACGCCTGCGCGCTGATTTACCGGGAGCCGGCGCTGGCGCGCGCGGCGCACGCCCAGAAAGCGGGTTACCTCGAGGTCCTCGAAACCGCTGACGACTGGAACCCCGCGGACTACGCGATCGGTCTCTCACGGCGTGCGCGCGGCCTGCCCTTCTGGTTCTCGCTTGCCACGCACGGTACCCGCGCCTATGGCGCCGCCGTGGAGAAGTCACTGGCCACCGCCCGGGCCGCGGCTGATCAGATAAGGGCGCTGCCCTATGTGGAGCTCGTGCGTGAGCCGCAGCTTTCCGTAGTTGTTCTGCGCCGCCTGAACTGGACGCCGGAAAATTACTACGAATGGACGGAGAAACTGTTGCGGGCGGGTTTTGCCTTTGTTACCCCGACCGTCCACGAGGGAGAGACGGTGACTCGTTTCGCGATCGTCAACCCGTGCACCGAACCGGCTGACATCGCCGCCATCCTGGGCAGCATGGCCTGACCGGACACGACATGCCCTGACCGGACATGACCGGCCCGCTTCCCATCAGCTCACCGCGTCCACCGACCGTGACACCACCTCCAGCGCCAGGCTCCGAAGACAATTGAGACCAGAACCGAGACCAGGTTTCCCGTGGGGTCCGCGGGGGCTTGGCCCCCGCGGCTGGCATAAAGCCATCCGCCGACAGGTGCGCAAGCATACAGATCCCCACGGATGGCGGTGGAGGTGGGATTTGAACCCACGGAGGGGTTGCCCCCTCACACGCTTTCGAGATCTGTGATGTCTCGTTTGCAACCGTTCGTGCTGGTCCGAGCGTGGTACACGGTGCTTGAACGGTGCCCGGTGAACGACAGCGAACGAGCACGAATGAGACCGGAACTGAGACCGTCGATCCCTCCTACCGCGACGCTCCGGACGAGTAGCTGGGACGACGCGCCCGGCGAGCACGGCGCCCCGGCGCCGCGCGCAGTCCGGAGCGTGGCGGCCTGGCCGGGGTCCCGTTCGGCGCATCGCTGGTCCGCAAGATCCGATCAGGGAGTGATCGGGATCTGGGCTTGTGTCACGAGCTGGCGGCGGCCGATGAACTTGGTGGCAAGGAGGATGCCCGCGTCGTGGACCTCCGGCCCGGAGTGGCTCGCGCTTGCGTCTGTCACGATCCACGGTGTCAGGTCGCGCTCAAAGGCGTCCACAGCCGTCTTGAGAACGCAACTGTTCGTGTCGATGCCGCAGATGTAGAGATCGGTCCAACCGCGTTCCTTGACCAGTGCGGCGCCTTCCTCGTTGAAGAGGGTGTAGATCGTCTTATCGATCACTGCGGTTGCCTTAGTGGCGTGGGGTATCAGATCATCGACGATGTCCGTTGCCGGTGACTCGCATAGCTGGGTCCAGCCAATCAGCCGTTCGTATGGGCTTCCGGGGAAGTTGAGGTACCGCGTGAAGGCGGTGTCGTGACCGGCAGCCTGCCAGCGTTGGACAAGATCCACGATGATCGGTACGACGGGCTGCGAGTGCTCGGTCAGGAATCCGTTTTGAACGTCGATTACTACCAGTACCGACGACTTGCCGCTCATCCTCGCCCTCTATCTGCCGCTTTCGTGTTGATCTGTCCTGCTCTGACGCGCCGCGCGGGTGGGATGATGCGCCTGGCGACCACGACGCCTTGGCGCCGCGCTCAGTCCGGAGGGGGCGAGCCGACTGAAGTCCCGTTCGGGCGTGGCGTGCACAACGCACCTCGGTAATGATCTCTCCGTAGACTCCGCACCGAACCGATCATCTCCGTCTGCTGAGGCATGCTTGGCCTTGCCTGGAGTTCTCTTGGCCGTCATGCCGCTCTTGAAGAGGGCACGTGCCGGTACCCTTGGTCGTTAGCAACCGTGTGGTCACTTGAAGATGAGCCGACCGCCCGACATGAGGGGAAGGCGTAGATGCCGACCGAGATGGAAGGTCAGACACCTCCCTACGCTCGGATTGCCGATCATTTTCGTACCCTGATTCAGACTGGTGAACTTGCGCCAGACAATCGCCTGCCCTCGATCCGTGATATATCAACGACTTTTAACGTCGCTCGACAGACGGCGGCAAACGCTCTTTCTTCTCTTGAGTCAGAGGGGTTGATTAAAATCCTCCCTCGAAGCGGAGCAGTTGTTGTGGGGCCCCGGAAGGCGGAGTCGGAGCTTGCCGTTATCGTCGAGCTCGCAAGTGATATGAAAGTAACCTCTGCCGATACGTTGAAAGCATCGGGAGAATTGGCGCACCACCTTGGGATTGATGAGGGATCGCCGATTCTCATCGTCCGCCTACGGCGTCTTTAAAGCGGACATCTCCCGTAGCTGGTCGAGATATTCATTCGCGTTCGGGTCATCCGTATAACGGTCTCGTAGAATAGCCGCCAGCTCCCGAGAGCACATAAGAAGCGATGGTAGAGATTGCCGTTCACCTTCAAGCGCACGTGCCCCGTAGCTCACGGCCAGTTCGACGTCTCCTTGACGTGCAGAAACAACCCCAAGCGTAATTCGAGCTTCGGCGTTACGCATTGGCGATCGCTCGCGTCCATCGAACTCGGTGCCCGCTTCGATTACTTGTCGTGCATAGCTTTCGGCAAGTCGATCTTCTCCGAGAAGTCGGTAGCAGTCCATCACATAAAAGTCATATTTTGCAGGATCTACGACAAAGTGATTGTCGATATTGGAAGGGTACGGCTGTCCTTCCAGCAGCGTGCGGCCGTGGTCAAGTGCTACCTCGACCTGTCTGCGATCGCCGATCCGAGCCCACGCCTTCGCCTTCTGCGCGGCAAGTTGGACGGCCACGCCTTGCGTTGGCGCGGCGATCTGCCCGGCTTCGCTGGCTGCTATAACACCCCGGTAATCACCTTGAGTAAGCGCATACCATGCTTGCATTTCATGTGCCCAACCGATGATTCCCGAGTGTTCGGCTTCCTGCCCCAGGGACAGTGCCGCCCGGCGGGTCGCTTCGGCAGCGCGCTTGTCGCCCAAGTCGTACTCGACGCAGCCGACCAGTAGCGCGATCCATCCTGCTTGGACAAGCAACTCTCGATGCTGTGCAAGGGTGAGTCTCTGGTCAAGAAGGCCGGTCATGCGTCCGAGCCAAGCGTGTCCTTCTGTCCTGAGCTGGTCGGATGACGTGTAGGCGTATTCGGAGCAGAGGCGTTCGGTAGTAATCGCAAGTGCGTCAAGGGTGCTTCCACTGACGTCGGACATGCGAAGTCGAGAGACAATCTCCAGAGTGCCCATACCGGCGGTCTTAAGCAAGGCTCTTTCCTGGGACTGGCGCACCGGAGTAGGAAAGAGAGCGGCTGTTACCGTGCCGAATGTCTTGGCTATGAGGGGCTTATAGAAATCGTCCGGGACCGTGTCTCCAGATTCCCATCTCTTCCAGTTCCGCAAAAGCGTACTGTCACTTGGAAGATTATCAGCCGAGTGCGCTCGTAGCGCTCTGACCGTGTCATTCTGAGACCACCCTCGGGCGTCCCGTTCTTCGCGAAGCCGACGAGCCCACGCTGGCCGCTGGCCGCTGACGCTGAGTTCATTGATCACGGAAGTTCTCCTTCCTGAACCTTGCTCCAAGTGTGCGCTGCGAGAAGGGGTGACATGCCCTGGTGGCACACCTTGTCCCCACTGGTGCCCCCCAGCTTGTCACCTTCTGCACCAGTTCGACTACGTCCAAGCTCATGGACGTGCCACCGAAGCGAAGTGTTGACATCTGGCCTAGGCCAGATTAGCTTGACCTAGGCCAGATGGACCCCGGCGCCT
>NZ_CAAAFS010000347.1:0-4351 GCF_900634755.1 Protofrankia symbiont of Coriaria myrtifolia | reverse complement strand
GGCGACGGCGCTGTTCGGGTCGCAGCAGTCGGAAGAGCTGTCGTTGGAGACGTCGCGGGGGGTGCGTCATGGCCGGTGAGCGGACGGCGGTACGGGAAGCGGTGGTGCGGGACGCGCTGCACGCCGCGGTGGCGCCGGTGGACCCGCCGGTTCCGGCTGGAGCGCCGGTGCGGCCGGTGCCGCGTCGGGAGTCTGCGACCGTCGCGTCCGAGACCGGTACCGGCACTGACGCTGAGGGTGGTGTCGGGGTGTCGCTGCCGGCGCGGATGGCGAGTGCGTTGCGGGCGGCGGCGGAGCTGGTGGAACTGGTCGGTGAGCGGGCGTCTCTGCACGTGACGGTCAGCGATGTCTACCCGGACCAGGTTGTGGCGCTTGTCCCTGCCCGGTGGAGGGTGGATGCCTCGGCCGGGGAGCGCGACGCGGTCCGGTGGGCGGATCTGCGTGCGGTGGCCCGCCTGTTGGGCCGGCCGCCGGCCGTGCGGCATGACCTCGGTGACGAGGATCTGACGGTGGAGGTGTCCGCGACGGTGGCGGGTTCTCCGGTGCGGGTGTGGGCGCCGCTATCCGACCCGGACGTGATCGGTCAGGCTCGTGCGCTGGTCGCGGGTATGGAGACGGGCCAGTGACCACCATGCCTGTCAGTCTGTGCCGGTCGAGGGGCACCGCTGTGTCCACCGGTGCCGGGGCTGCTCCCGTACCGGGTGCACAGGAGCGGTTCGCCGTCGCGGTGGCTGACTACCTGGCCGCGGTGGCGGATCACTGGGCGGTGGTGACCACGCTGGCCGGCCGCCGCGGCGGGGATGCTGCCGTGACCGCCTACGCCGCCGCGGTCGATGTCGAGGCGCGGGTGCGGGTCGCGCAGGCCCAGGCCCGTGTGGCGGGCGCTCCTCGTGACGAGCTGGCGGACGTGTTCGATCTGGTGGCGGCGGTGACGCTGGACCGGGTCGCGGCCTGGTATCTGGCGGGCCGCCCGTATCGGCCGGCGGGTCTGGGTGCGGCGGAGCGGGCGTTGGCCCGGGCCGCCCGGCCGGTGGCGGCTCGGCGGACGGCCCGTCGCGGTGGTGGACCGGGTCGGCCGGTTTCGGTGGGGGCGGTGGCGTGATGGCCGGCGGGGTGCCGCGCCGGTTGGGTCGGGCGTTGGATGCCGGGCTGTGGCTGGTGGCCGGGCTGGTCGCGGTGTACAGCCTGGCGAACGTCCACACGGCCGCTCGCGGGCACGGCACCGCCGATCCGCAGGCGTGGCTCCTCGCGCCGATCGTGGACATCGCCCTGTTCGTGTCGATCACAGCGGATGCGGCGTTGTCCCGGCACGGGGAGCGTCCCGACGGGTGGGCGACCGGGCTGCGCTGGTTCTGCGGGATCGCGACCTGGACGCTCAACGTGTGGGACGCCGCCGCGTCGGGCGATCCGGGCGCGATCGTCGCGCACTCGATCCCGCCGGTGGTCCTGGTCCTGCTTGCCGAGGCCGCGCCCCGCTACCGGCAACGGTTCGCCGCGCTCACCACCGTCCCGACGTCGACCCCGCCAGCCGTGGCGGCACCGGAGCCATCCCCCACGGTGGCACTGGAGCCAGCGGTACCGGAACCATCCGTAGTCGTGGCACCGGAGCCATCCACGGCAGTGGTACCGGTGCCACGCCCGACCGGGCCGCGTCGCGGTACCGGTACCACCATCGGCCCCCGGGATACCGGTGGTACCGGCGGCACCGGTGGTGCGCGGGGGACCGGCCGGCGGGACCTGGCTCGCAAGCTGGCGGCGGTGCCGGCGGACGACCCGCGCAGCGATCGGCAGCTCGCCGCGGATCTCGCCGCCGCGGTCGGGCTGTCCCCAACCACCGCCCGCCGGTACATCACCGAACTGCGTCAGAGCGGGGTGCCGGCATGACCGGGATCCGCGCGGATCTGCGCTCCCTGCCCTGGTGGGCCGCCGCCGGCCTGGCCCTGCTGGCCGTCGTGGTGCTGGCCCTGCGGGTCGTGGGCCTGGCCGTCTGCGTCCTGGTCGACACCGTCGAACGCGTCGAGATCGCCCTGTCCGCTGCCGCGGGGATCGCCCCGCTCGGCGGCTCGTCCTGGCCCCTGACCGACTCCTCAATCCCCGGCTGGACTGTGAAAGGTGGTGCGCGGTGACCGACCAGGCGGAACAGGCGTACACCGACATCGGCGCTGGTGGGCTGGTGCTGACCGGCCCGTGGACACCGGCCACCGACATCGACACCGGTACCGGCGTCCGTCCGGCGGGCGGAGAGGTTTTGGACGGGGAGGTGATCGACCAGCATGGGCAGGTTGTGACCCCGCGTTCTACCGCCGTGCCTGTGCGGCGGCCGGTGGCCTGGCCCGCGCTGCCGGCCCTGCCGGCCGGTGGGAAGGAGGTTGTGCGTGCCACCGGCCGGGTGGCGGTGCAGTCTCTGCAAGGGCATGCGGTGCTGGCGCGCCGGGCGGTGGACGCGGCTACCCACGCGGCGATCCGGGAGCAGATCCGCGCTGCGCGGGCCCGTGGGGACACCGCGGAGCTGGTGGAATGGCTCGACCGGCTGCACACGGCGAAGGACGCCCGCCGGCAGCGGGTGCAGAACCTCCCCGTGCTGCTGAAGGCCGCTGGGCTGTCGGCGGTGGCCCTGGTGCTGGTCGTCGCTACCGCCCTGGTCGGTATCGGCATCGTCGTCGGCGTCGTGCACCCGCTGGGCGCAGGCTGGGGGGACTACTGGAGATTCCTGGGTTGGCTGCTGCACGCTCTGGTCACCGCCGTCACGGTGGCGGTGCCGCTGGCCGGGGCCGGGGGTGTGCTGGGCTGGCTGGCGCTGACCCGCCGGGCCGGTCAGGACGGGGCGAGCCTGCCGGCCCGGTTGATGCCCGCCGGGCAGCGGGTCCAGGTCGGGGAGGAGATCACCCCGTCGATCGTGGTGACCGCGCTCCGTGACCTCGGTTACGCCGAGCTGCGGAAAAGCATTAAGGCGATGCCGGACTACGGCGCGGGCATGCTCGGCCCGATCACCCTCGCAGGCTGCGGGGTGGAAGTCGACGTGGCGCTGCCCTCGGGCACGTCCACGGAGGAGATCCAGAAGCGGGGACGCAAGCTGGCGGAGAACCTCGGCCGGCACGAACACGAGGTGTTCATCACGATTCCCGCGGAACTGCGCCGCACGGTCCGGCTGTGGATCGCCGACCCCGGCGCGCTCGACGAGCCGATCGGCCCGTCCCCGCTGGTCCTCGACCCGGAGCAGTCCGCGGACTACCGCACCGGCCGCGCCCCGTGGGGCGAAGACCTGCGCGGGGACGCGGCGTTGATCAGCCTGTACCAGCGGCACCTACTGATCACCGGCCTGTCGAACCAGGGCAAGACCGCCGCGCTGCGCGCCCTGGCGCTGTGGCTCGCCCAGGACCCCACCGTCGAGTTCTGGATCGCTGATCTCAAGGGTGTGGGCGACTGGGCGATGTTCGACGGCATCGCTACCCGGCTGATCCAGGGCCCCACCGACACCCACGTCGTCCAGGCCACCGAGATACTCGAAGACGCCGTCACCGAGATGGAACGGCGCAACGAGGCCACCCGCGCCGGTGCGACGTTCCACCCGCTGATCGTGATCGTGGACGAGGCGCAGGTGGCGTTCATGTGCCCCGCCGTCGACGACTTCAAGCGACCCTACGGCGGGACCAAGGCCACATCCCGCTACTTCACGGCCGCCCGCAAGCTGCACAACCAGGGCCGCGCGGTCGACGCCCTGCTCTGGCAGGGCACCCAGGACCCCACGGATCAGAACCTGCCCAAGCTGGTCCGCGAAGGCGCCCACATCCGCGCGTCCCTGGTCGTGGGCACCGAAGCCCAGGCCAAGATGGCGCTCGGCGACAAGGCCGTCAACGGCGGCGCAGCTCCCCACAAGCTGCGTCAGGGCCTGGATAAAGGCACCCTCGTCGTCGCCGGGGACGGCGTGCCGCTCCCGCCGGGCGCGTCGTCCCTGACGATCCGGACGCACTTCATCAACGATGCCGACGCCGACGCGCTTGCCGACCGGGCCAAGGCCCGCCGCACCCAGGTCGCCACCCGCACCGCCACTGGTGACCCGACCGAGGACCGCGACCCGCTCAGTGACATCGCCGCCGCGCTGCGCGGAGAAGACCGCACCCGCACCCCGGTCGTCCTCGCCCGTCTCGCCGAGATCCATCCCCGCTACCAGAAGTGGACCTTCCAAACCCTCAGCGCGGCCCTCGCCACCCACCACATCAAGATCAGTAAGTCGGTGGGTCAGAGTGTCATCCGCGTCGACGACATCCACCAGGCAATCACTCTCCGTAGCAGTCGGGACGAGGGAAGTGATCAGGGGAGCGGCTGACCCCCGGGGAAGTTTCCCCACCCC
>NZ_CAAAFS010000346.1:0-29368 GCF_900634755.1 Protofrankia symbiont of Coriaria myrtifolia | reverse complement strand
GCCCGCGAGCACGGACAGCACGATCCGGATCTTGTCCTCGGCGGGGAACACCGGCGGACGACTCATCTGATGATCTCCTTGGGCTCAGGGCCAACAAACCCCTGTGCCAAGAATTCTGACGCGCGACAGCACCGCCGCGACCGCCCCGCCCTGCGCACCCTCGCCGACCACCTCCACACCTGGCTACGCCCCCACCTGGCCACCCTCGCCGACGCCACCCCGGCCATGCCGGTGGAGGACCGCGCCGCCGACACCTGGGAACCCCTCGTCGCCGTCGCAGACCACGCCGGAGGCACCTGGCCGGCCCGCGCCCGCACCGCGGTCACCGTCATCACCGCCGAAGCCACCGACACCGGACAGACCTCCCTGCGGATCCGGCTACTCGCCGACTGCCGCACCGCCTTCACCGGCCACACCGCCCTGTCCACCGGCTACCTCCTCGACCGGCTCAACGCCGACCCCGAAGCCCCCTGGCCCGACCTCGGCCCCACCGGCCTCACCGCCCGCCGCCTCGCCGACCTGCTGCGCGAATACGACATCCGCTCCGGCAACATCCGCTTTCCTGACGGCACCCAGACCAAGGGGTATCTCGCCGCCGACTTCACCGACGCCTGGGCCCGCTACTGCCCTGTGGACAACCCCCCGGCCGGGGGTGGCGTCCCAACCGTCCCACCCGTCCCCGCCCAGGTCAGCCCGGGACGGATCGAACCGGTGGGACGGATAAACCGTCCCAGCACCCCAGATGCCGGCCCGCCGGCTATCTGTATCGCCTGCCGTGCCCCCCTCGACACCGACGACGGCAGCCACACCCACCCGGCATGCACCGTCGGTAACACCCACACCGGCTAACGATCTCTCGGGACGGATATGCCGTCCCAGCCACGCGATCCGTCCCACCCTGACCAGCGCAAACGAGCGTGGGACGGATGGGACGGCACCCCCACCGCTCCGCCATGCCTTCACTCTGCGCTACCACCATGCCCGAGTATCACCCCTCGCACGATGCCGGCCCCGGCACGCACCGCCAAGCACCCGCCGGGGCCGCACTCCCCGAAGGAGCACCACCAGAATGACCGCACCTCCCCTGCCTGTGGACCCCTACCGGCACGAAGACCACGCCGTCGGATCAGCCCTGACCCGTCCGGCCCGGCTTTTGCTCACCGTGGAGGAAGCCGCCGACCGGCTCAGCGTCGGCCGCACCACCCTGTACGGGCTCATCGGCGCCGGACAGATCACATCGGTCCGAATCGGACGTCTGCGTCGGCTGCGCCTGGCCGACATCGAGGCCTACGCGGCAAGCCTGCCCACCGACATTCACGAGGAGGGCTGACGCCATGTCCCGCAAACGGCAGGAGGGGACCCGCGCACCCAACGGCGCGTCCAGCATCTACCTCGGTGCCGACGGCGTGTGGCACGGCCGAGTCACCGTCGGCGTCCGCGACAACGGCAAGCCCGACCGGCGGCACGTACGCGCCAAGACCGAAACAGAGGTCACACGCAAGGTCCGCAAGCTCGAACAGGAGCGCGACGCGGGCACGGTCCGCAAACCAGGCCGGCCGTGGACGGTGGAACGGTGGCTGACGCACTGGGTGGAGAACATCTCCGCGCCGTCGGTCAGCGAGAACACCAGTGACGGCTACCGTGTCGCGGTCCGTGTGCACCTCGTGCCCGGTCTCGGTGCACACCGGCTGGAACGGTTGGAGCCTGAGCACATCGAGTCGCTGATGCGTCGGATGCAGGCGTCGGGTAGCGCGCCAGCCACCGCGCATCAGGCGCTGCGGACACTGCGGACCGCACTCGGAGAAGCGGTCCGGCGCGGCCACGTCGGGCGCAACGCCGCCGCGCTGGCCAAACCACCGCGGGTGGTCGAACAGGAGGTGGAACCGTACTCGGTCGCGGAGGTACAGCAGCTACTGACCGAGGCAGCCAAGCGGCGCAACAGCGCGCGGTGGGTGCTCGCGCTCGCGCTCGGCCTGCGCCAGGGGGAGGCGCTCGGTCTGCGGTGGGCCGACGTCGACCTTGACGCCGGGGTCATCCGGGTGCGGCGTGGCCGGCTGCGCCCGAAGTACCGGCACGGATGCGTGGAGCCGTGCGGCCGGAAGCCCGGCTTCTGCCCGAACAAGGTCCAGATACGGCCGGACACCAAGGAGACGAAGTCCCGCGCGGGTACCCGGCCGATCGGCCTGCCCGATGAGCTGGTCGAGATCCTGCGGCGGCACAAGGAGCGGCAGGACAAGGAGCGGGCGGAGGCCGGGGATCTGTGGGTCGACGGCGGATGGTTGTTCGCGACCGAGACCGGCCGCCCGCTCAACCCGGGCACCGATTACCACGCGTGGAAGGCGCTGGTGGTCGCGGCCGGTCTGCGGGATGCCCGACTGCACGACGCGCGACACACCGCGGCAACCGTGCTCCTGCTCTTGGGCGTGCCGGATCGCACCGTCATGGGGATCATGGGGTGGTCGACGGACCAACGTCGCCGCTACCAGCACATCACGGACCCGGTGCTCAAGGACGTGGCGGGCCGGCTCAACCGGCTGTTGTGGGATGGTCCGGCGTCCGACGACAGGAGCAAATGAGACCGGAAATGAGACCGGATGATCCACGGGCAGGCTCAGAGCAACGGGTCTGCCCGTGCGATCAGCCTGGTAGAAGGGCGGTGGAGGTGGGATTTGAACCCACGGAGGGGTTGCCCCCTCACACGCTTTCGAGGCGTGCGCCCTCGGCCACTAGGCGACTCCACCGTTTGTCAGCTTACTGGATGCGGTGGCAGGGGTGAGCGGCGCCTACCCGCCACCTCGGCCCCGTACCCACCGGCGGCCCGCCCCGCGCCGCGCCGGCTGTATGTCCTGGCAGCCGCGAGCGGGCTCGGCTCGCATCGCTGGCTCGTACTGCTGGCTGGTACTGCCCGGCGCGGCCTGTAGTGCGGGTCCGTATTGTCCGAATCGTGATTCCGCGCCACCCAGGTCATGATCAGGATGGCTGTGGCTTCCGGCGGGCGACGAAGAAGTCCGTCAGCAGGCGCGCGCATTCCTCCTCCCGGACGCCTGTGATCACCTCGGTGTGGTGGTCGAGGCGTGGGTCGCGGACGGTGTCCCACAGCGAGCCGGCGGCGCCGGCCCTGGGGTCGTACGCCCCGTAGACGAGGCGGTCCACCCGGGCCATGATCAGTGCGCCCGCGCACATCGCGCACGGCTCCAGGGTGACGACCAGGGTCGTCCCGGACAGCCGCCACGTGCCGGCACGTGCCGCGGCGGCGCGCAACGCCACGACCTCGGCGTGGGCGGTCGGGTCCCGCTCGGCCTCGCGGGCGTTGCGGCCCCGGCCGATGATCGTTCCGTCGGCGTCGACGACAACGGCGCCGACCGGGACGTCTCCTGTTGCCAGGGCCTGTTCGGCCTCCGCCAGGGCTGCGCCCATCAGCGCGGTGAGGTCGAGCGCGCCCGGATGGGGGAGGCCCCCCATGTCAGCTCCCGATCTCGTCCAGGATGTCGGCGCAGCCGGCACGCTCACTGATCGCCGCCACCACGTCCGCCGGCAGGAGGCCTTCTTCTGTGATCAGCTCGATCAGCGCGTCGGCGTCCGTGCCGAGGTCGGCGAGCAGGTCGATGTCGCCGACGGGCTGTCCGCCGGCCGGTGCGTCGTCGGAGTCGTCGTCGAGGTCCCGCCGGCCCACCGGTGGCAGCGCGCCGGCGAAGAGACGGTCGGCGAGGGCCGAGGTGAACAGCACCCGGTGGTCGGACAGGAACACCCGCGGGTCGCTGATGTCACCTTCCACCCGCACGATGCCCAGGTACTCGTCATCCTCCTCGACGAAGGCGACGGCGATCTCGGGGGAGATGTCGTGCAACAGATCCGCGAGTGCGTCAAGGTCGTCGATGTCGTCGAGGTCGATCTCCTGCGCGCTCCAGCGTCCGCGGATGCGGCCGATGGCGCTGGCTTTCTGGGTCACCGAGTTCTCCCACGGTCTTGTGTCGCATCCATGTCAACTCCGGGTGTCCGCTCAGTGGCCGCTGGCTCCGAGCGTCCGCCTGGTGGCCGGCGGCCCGCGGTCACCGGCCGGGCCGCATCCCCACCCGGGCCACTCGTCACGACGGAGCACAGCGGCAGCGGTTTCCACAGATTGGCTGCTCTGTCCACGACGGCCGTCCGCTCACGTCACCCTGCCGCACCCTGCTCTGTCCCGCCCGGACAGCGATGTGACCGCCCGCGGCGCGTCCTTGTCGTATGTCGTACCTGCCCCGATGGGACACGTCCTTGCCGGACATTCCTGGCGGACAGCTGTCCGGCGCACGTCATATCACACCTCGTATCACACTCGTACCCCATCGGTTCACCGCTGTTTCGAGGATGCCCCGGCGCCGCCTCGGGGCTGTCCCGGGGCCGGTCCGACGCTGTGTCCGGGGCAGCGCGGGGATCGACATGCGGCCGGTATGACGGGGTGTCGGTCACCGGCGCGGCGGCCCGTGGCACGCTGGGGAGGCGATGACCACACCCTTCCCGCGCCGGTTCTCCGCCCGCACCCGTGCCGCCCTTGCTGTGGAGAAGCTCGCGTCCTCGGCATCCCGCCAGCTGGGACGCGGATCCGGTGAGATGATCGGCGGCAAACTTGCCCTACGGGTCTCCCCGGGGATCCTGTCCGAGGTCGTGGCCGGGCAGATGGTCGCCTGCGTCAGCGGGACCAACGGCAAGACCACGACCACCCGGCTGCTGGCCCGCGCGCTGGGCACGCTCGGCCCGGTCCGCAGCAACAGCGGTGGCGCCAACATGGCGGCGGGCGTGCTGGCAGCTCTGTCCAAACCGCCCTACGACGCGGCTGCCGCGCTCGAGGTGGACGAGATCTGGCTGCCCAAGGTGGCCAGGCAGATCCAGCCTCGCGCGGTCATACTGCTCAACATCAGCCGTGACCAGCTCGACCGGTCGAACGAGACCCGGCGGATCGCGAGCCTGTGGCGTGATCTTGGTGCCGAGCTGCCCGGCGCGACCGCGATCGCCAACGCCGACGACCCGCTGGTCGCCTGGGCCGCCGCCGGCTGGTCGAACCAGACCTGGGTGTCGGCGGGCCAGAACTGGACCGCGGACGCGATGGTGTGCCCGCAGTGCGCCAGCCTGCTGCACCGCAACGCCACGGGCTGGTGGTGCGGCTGCGGGCTGGCCCGGCCCGAGCCCCTCGTCGCGGTCACCGGGCCGCACGAGCTGCTCTGGTTCGGTCGTCACCTCACGGCCTCGATCGACCTGCCCGGCCGGGTGAACCTCGGCAACGCGGCCATGGCCGCCGCGGCGGCGAAGCTCTTCGGGGTCGAGGTCGAGCACGCGCTGGCCGCGATGACCGGCCTCGAGGACGTCCAGGGCCGTTACCAGGAGGTCGAGCTCGGAGAGTCCGGTATCCGCGGGCGGCTGCTGCTCGCCAAGAACCCGGCCGGCTGGGTGGAGATGATGGAGTTGCTCAACACCACGCCCGCCCGGCCGGTGATCGTTGATTTCAACGCGCAGACCGCTGACGGGCGTGACCCGTCCTGGATCTGGGACGTCCCGTTCGAGCGGCTGCGGGGCAGGCAGGTGCTGGTCACCGGTGGGCGCAAGGAGGACATGAGCGTCCGGCTGGCATACGCGGAGATCCCGCACGCGGTCCATCCCGATGCCGAGAGCGCGGCGGCGACCCTGGACGAGAAGATCATCGACGTGGTCGCGAACTACACCGCCTTCCGCGACATCCTGGGGCGGGTCGCCCCGGTGAGGACGAACAGGTGACCAAACAGGTGACCATCCACGGCGACATGATCGGGGCTGTGGCATGAGCCGGGACTCAGCGACCCGGATCGCCCTGATCTACCCGGAGCTGCTCGGGACGTACGGCGACGGTGGCAACGCGACCGTGCTGGCGCAGCGGCTGCGCTGGCGCGGCCTGCCGGCCGAGGTGATCGGCGTCCCGGCCGGGGAGCCGGTGCCGGCCGGGTGTGACATCTATCTGCTCGGCGGCGGTGAGGACGAGCCGCAGGTGCTGGCCGCCGAGGGGCTGCGCCAGAACAACGCCATCGCGCACGCGGTGGCCCAGGGCGCTGTTGTGCTCGCGGTGTGTGCCGGATACCAGGTGATCGGCGTGTCCTTCCCCGGTGGTGAGGGCCGGATCCACGACGGCCTGGGCCTGGTGGACGTGGAGACGCGACGCTCGTTCGAGCAGCCGGTGCCGCCGCGCGCGGTCGGTGACATCGTCGTCGAACCCGCCCCCGAGCTCGCGCTGCCGTTGCTGCTCGGCTACGAGAACCATGGGGGACGCACCCGGACCCTGCCCAACGGGCACGGCCGGCCGCTCGGGACCGTGCGCAAGGGGGTCGGTAACGGCACCCCGGACCACACCGACGGTGTCGTGGACGGGCGTGTGATCGGTACCTATCTGCACGGTCCGGTCCTCGCGCAGAACCCGGCCCTGGCCGACCTGCTGTTGTCCTGGGTGCACGGCTGGCTGCCGGAACTGGCCGGCCCGCCGGAGACGGAGGTGCTGCGGCAGGCGCGCCTGCACGCCCTGGACGTCCACGCCTAACGTCTGCCCCGGGGCCACGCCGGGGCCCTTGTGCTCTGGGGCCCCTGTGACCTGGGGTCGTGCCCGACTCGGGGTGAGGAGTCGCGAAGAATCTTCCGTGGGCGCGGGGAGAGGCGTCCTACCGCTCGGTGTTCGGTGTCAGTCCGTCCCGGCGGTCGGCGGGGTGGCGGGTGCGGGACACGGCTCGTCGTGCTGCGGTGGCAGGTAGCTGCGGTCGTGTTCAGCGATCGCCACGTTCAGCCGGCCCAGCAGCGCGCCGAAGACGCTGAGCTCTTCCTGGCCCCAGGTCCGTATCAGGATGTTGATCTTTTCTACCCGTGCGGAGCGGGTGGCGAGGTAGCGTTGCTGGCCGCGGGTGCTGAGCTTCACCAGCGTCGCCCGCCGGTCGCTGGGATCAGTGGTGCGTTCCACCAGCCCGGCCGCGGCAAGCGCGGCAACCTGGCGGCTCACCGTGGAGATGTCCAGGGCGAACACCGTGCCCAGGGTGGTCAGCCGTACGGCGCCGTGTTCGTGGATGTGGCTGAGCAGCAGGTAGGCCGAGCGGTCCAGAACCGTCCCGGAGTCGTCGGCGATGGCCATCCGGAAGCGTTCGGCGCGCCGGCCGAACACCGACAGCTCGTGTTCGATCTTGATCAGTCGATGGTCGAGTTCCTGACCACTGTCCACTTCGGCCTCACCCCTGTTCCGGCAGCCGTATGCCCCGCAATCCGATGTTGTCGAGATTCTGGTGGATACACCACGTCAACGAACGAGCCGTGCCGTGGTTGCCGTACCGGCCATGCTTGTTTGACTACTTTTAGTGATCATTTGGTGTCGCAAGCTGGTCGGGTGTGAGGCAGCGCACTCCGGGTAGGTCCCGACTTGTCCACGACGCGAGGCGAATCAGCCGAATCGACGGCTCCTGGTGTGGTTCGGTTGTCTCGTGGTGTCGAATCCGCTGAAAGCCGGGAAACAGCTATGGGCCAAGAACCGCAAGCGGGTGCTGATCATCGGTGCCGTGCTCGTGGTCGCCTGGATCTACGTGTCCCGTTCGGGTAACCCGGACACCGAGCGGGCAAAGATACCGACGGGGTACCTCTCCGCCGAACGCGAGCTCACCGTTCATGCCGACGCCGACCCCGGCAAGCCGCTGCCGCTGGTCCTCGTCCTGCATGACGACAACAGCGACGCGGGCGCGATCGAAAAGATCACCGAGGCCTCGACGCTCGCCGACCGACGGGACTTCGCCGTGGTCTACCCGGAAGCCGTGGACGGCGAATGGAGGTTGGACGATCCTCAGGGCGCGGACGTGCAGTACCTGCGTGACGTCGTGCGCTACGTGTCGCAGGAGCGGTCGAAGATCGATCAGTCCCGGATCTACATCTGGGGCCTTGGCGAAGGTGGGCGTGCCGCCCTCGCGGTTGCCTGCGCGGCGCCCGACAACGGGCTGAAGTTTGTCGCCGTCGCGACGGTGGGGTCGGTCGGGCAGAGCCCGAGCTGCTCGCCAGAAACCCATGTCCAGCATGTCGACGGGGCGTGGAACGAGCGGATCACGCGCGCTCTGTGGGACTTCTCCAGGCAGTTCAAGGCGTAGGAGCGGGCGTCCGGTCGTCCGCCGTGGCTTGGGGAACTCGCGGAGGAGACGCCTTGAGGGGAGCTTCGGTCTCGGCCGGGCATCCGGTCGGTGAGAGGGGGCGGCTCCCGCCGACCGGCCGGACTGTGGGGGGGGTCCAGTACGACCGGCCGGCGGAAGCCTCTTGTTCCGCCGGGCTTTCCGAGCTGGGGGGGTTGGCTCGGTCCGACCAGCGGAAGTCATCATCGCGGGATGCCGCCCGCGGAGTGCCGCCAGGCCGGTGTCGACATCGACAACTTCGACCTGGCGGCAAGGTTCACGCACAACCGGAGGGGGAGGCTGTGTGGGAACCCGCCTGTGAATTGTGTTTATAAGGTTTGGTTGTCAGTACACGAAGCCATGTACTGACAACCAGCTGCGGACGCGGGCTGATCGGTTCAGTCAGAGAACCCGGCCGACAGAATACGACGTGGTGTAGAGGGGCCTCAGTGAGACGACGTCGCCTGACTTGGGCGCCACCCACATCTTACCATCGCCCGCATAAATGCCAACATGGTAGATATTACCTGGCGTGCCGTAGAAAATCAGATCACCCGGCTGCTTGTTGTACTGCGATATCCGGGTGGTCGCCTGGTACTGTGCCTCGGCAGTGCGGGGGAGGTTGCGTCCCAACTGCTTGAAGACGTACTGGATCAGCCCCGAGCAGTCGAAAGTGTAGGGGCCCTCCGCGCCGTAGACGTAGGGCTTGCCGGCCTGCTGGGCCGCAAGATACACCGCCCGTTCGCCGAACGAGCTGGCGACTGCGAGTGCGCCTGAGACGGCGCTGCTCAAGGCCGAGCCACTGACGCGGGCAGTCTGGGAAGGCCGGGGCGCCGGGGTATTGGGGATCACGGTCAACGTGCCGACGTTGGTCGACCGTGTCGACCGCAGAGCGTCGGTTCCGTCGAAAATCGCGGTGACCTGCGTGGTGGTGAGAACCTTGGCAGTGTAACTGGTGAAGCCCTGCTCGTTGGTGTAAAGGTGCTTGAAGGTCGCCCATCCCTCCGGCAGCTTCACCTGGACCTTGACGAGCTGGTTGGCCAGCGGCGCGTGGGTGACCGCGTCCTCAAGATGAAATCCCACCTCCACCGGCTGGTCTGCCTTCACGGAGACGTCCGAATTCGTGACTTTGAGCACGACACCGGTCTTGGGATGCAGGTCGGTCTGGTTGAGCACCTGACTGGTGACCGATCCGGAACCGCCCGTGGACAGCGGATTGATGGTGGAGGTGCGCAGGCTGGCCAGCGACGCCTGGCCACCGAATTGTGATCCGAGCGTTATGGGCGAGGTGACGGAAGCATCGTCGGAATTTGAGTCGGCTGTGGCACATCCGGCCAGGGCGACACCGGACACCGCGACGGTACCGGTGGTCATCACGGCGACAGCGGCCCGAGCTCGCGAGCGGCCCGTTCCGGACTGCTGCGTGGGCGCGCGATGTCGGCCACGTGTCGGGCGGTCGACGTGCCGGTCGATCTGCTGCCGGCGGGGTGACGGCGAAGCCGTCTGCGACGAACGCGATCGTAGTGCCGGATCAGGCTGCACATCATGCGCAGACAAGGTTGTGATCCTTCCCGTTCGCCTGCGAGGTGAGCTGTCGGGTTCGGGCTGGGCTGCCCGGTGGGTCGCGCGACCATCGCGCTGCGCACTTCACCCCGAGGACGACACCGCGGTTCGGTGCCGCCCGGTGGAGGATGGGTCCCCCGCTCCTGCCCTGGTGACGACTCGGAGGGAACACCGGGACCGCGGGCAGGATTCGGCAGTTCGGCCCGGTGTGTCGTGCCGTCGACGCGAGACTAGTTCATACGGATGGCGCTAGTAAACACTAGTCCCTCACAACTACCCCAAGTAGTTGTATGAAGTGTCATAACCGGCTGTTCTACCCCATCCTCCTTCGCCGGCCGGGGCGGCGTCGGGTGCGACCAGCTGGCTTGTGACCTTTGGTCGCTCGGCTGACGTGCCGCTTTCCGTGACTTGCGGGATGCGGAGGATGACAATACGCCATAGCGGCGGCAGATGGTCGACTGGGGGCCTTCGGGCACGGATAGTCAACAATATCGCTACTTTAGGTAGCGATCAGCGCTATCCGCCAGCAACACTCCGCTCCTTTTGCGAAAATTGTCCGGTTGGTTGGTGCCGGGCTGTCGGCCTCCTGACGCGTGTCGGAATGTGACGTCGTACTCTGGCAGTGCCTCGCCCGGATCGGTTCGTCCGGGTCAGCCATGTGATCAGGGCAGTATGGCGGGTGATCAGGAATCGTGTCGATGCTCCCGGGGGAGGCGCTCGCCGTGACGCGCTCCGCTCCGGGGTCTGCACCGGACGGGCACGGCGCGCTCCAGCCGGGCGCGTCTGCCTCGCGGCCGCGTCCTCGCCGGGTGGGCGTCGTTGTGATTGGCGCGGGTGTCGCGGGCCTGGTGGCGGCGGTCGTACTGGCTCGTCGGGGTATCGACACGCTCGTGCTCGAGGCTGCCAGTCGGGCCAGGGTGGAAAGCCGTCCACGTGCCGGGCTGCTCGGGCCGGCGGCGGTGGACGCCCTGGAGCGCAACGGGCTTGCCGACGGCCTGCGGGCCGAAGGTGCGCCACACCACAACTGTGAGCTCCGGCATCGTCGCAGAGCGTTTGTCGTCGAGTATGATCGCCACGCGGGCGGACGCCATCACGTCGTCTACCCGCAGCAGGAGCTCGTCGCCGATCTGGTTGCCGCCTACCTTGCCGCGGGTGGCGTCATCGAGTTCGGCGTCACTGACGTGATGTTGGACGCGCTGACCTCCGACCATCCCGCCGTCTCGTTCGTCACGGCCGACGGGCAGCGGCAGACAGTGGAAAGCCGTTTCATCGCGGGCTGCGACGGTCATCACGGCGTTTCCCGCGGATCGATCCCCGAGGGCGCGTTGCGCCACATCCGACAGCGCGACAGCGCATGGGCCTGGCTCGCCGTCCTGGCCGCGGTCGCCCCGTCCACGGATAAGATCATTTATGGGGTCAGCCCGCGGGGATTCGCCGGCCACATGCTGCGTGACCACCGGACAAGCCGCTTCTATCTACAGGTGGAGGCCACGGCCGACGCCGCGGACTGGTCGGCCGAGCGGATCTGGGAGGAACTGCACGCCCGGCTCGCCGTGGACGCCGACTGGCAACTGGCGGAAGGGCCGTTGCTGGAGCCGCCGAACGTCATCGCGATGGACTCGGTCTTCTACGAACCGATGCGGTTCGGACGTCTCATACTCGCCGGGGACGCCGCGCGCCGGGTACCACCGGCGGCGGCCAAGGGCGCCGGGCTCGCCATCGTCGACGGTGAGACGCTCGCGCTCGCAGTGGCGGCAGCCCTGCACGACGCGGACGAACGTCCGCTGAACGCCTACTCCGAGGTGTGCCTGGGCCGGGCCTGGCTGGCGCAGGAAGCATCGACGAAACTTCTGCAGCTGGTCAACGTCGAACTTGCCGACCCGTTCGCCCGGCGCCTGCAGGACGTTCGCCTGGACCGGCTCCGAACCTCACCGGTCGCCGCTGCCGAATTCGCGGACCACTACCTCTCCCCTCGTTAGGGCGTGTCGTTACTGGTGGCGGGTGCGGGGAGGCGGCCGGCGGGAGAGCAGACCGGAGGTCTGTAGGACCTGGAGTTCGATCGCGAGTTCGTGGACCTCCGGCGGCAGCGAGCGATGGCTGGCGGCCAGAGCGGCCAGAGCGGTCTGTGTTCGGTCCGCGAGGCTGTCCAGAGCACGCTGGTGCGTACGCATCTGGGCGCGCTCGTCCTGAATCGCGCGCAGCGTCTCCTCCTGCCAGTGCCGGGCACGCATCAGGTCCTCGCTGGCGCTCGCGGCCTGCCGCTCGGCGTCTTCCAGGCGTCCGAGCAGGTGGTCGAGCTGCTCCAACCTTGCCGCGAGCTCTGCGACAAGGTCGCTGCGGACGGTGTTCATCGATGGGGTCATCGGCCCGCGCCGCCCTCGTCGTGGAGATGCGGGACGACGGCGCGCTGGCTGCCGGCGCCAAAGGTACGGCCGAGGATCGGGAGCCGCCGCTTGCCGCCGAGCGAGGATCGGGAGAACCGAGTAGGGAACGGCCCCCTGTGAAAGCCCGACACGATCCATTACGGTAGCTGACAGCGTGGTCCTCGTGAATCCCGACGGGGAGGTCACGCCATGGGACAACCGGTACAATACGATCGAATCGTACAATTGGTCGTATGGCTGGCCACATGTCATGAGGCCAAGCTGGCCGCATGACACGGCTGGTCGCGTGGATTGCCCGCCGGGCGCGGCGGCTGGCCGGGCCGTCCCGATCCGCGCGGCCGAGGGTCCAGCGGATTCGGCGGATTCGGCTCAGAGCCATCCGTTCCGTTTGAACGCCCGGTACAGGAAAAAACAGACCGTCGCCATCAGGCAGAGGACCGCCGGGTATCCCCAGATCTGGCGCAGTTCGGGCATGTGCTCGAAGTTCATACCGTAGATACCGGCTATCGCGGTGGGCACCGCGGCGATGGCGACCCAGGCGCTGATACGGCGCATGTCCTCGTTCTGCGCGATGGTGACCTGCGTCAGGGTCGCCTGCAGTATCGAGGAGAGCAGTTCGTCGAACCGGGCGATTCGCGCGGTGACCTCCTCAAGGTGGTCGGCGACGTCCCGGAAGTACGCCCGGATTCGTGGGTCGATCCCGATGACGCCGGGCTCGGCCAGCGCGCGCAGCGGTGCGTACAGCGGTATTATTGCGTGTTTGAACTCGAGGACCTCCCGTTTGAGCTGGTAGACCTTGCCGGTGTCGGGCCGCAGCGACCGCTGGAAGACCGACGCCTCGATGGCGTCGATGTCGACCTCTATTTTTTCGGTGACGGCCAGGTAGTCGTCGACGATCTGGTCGCAGATGGCGTGCAGGACGGCTGACGGCCCGTGTCGGAGCACCTGCGGCTGCGCCTCCAACCGGCTGCGGAGGCTCTGTAGTCCGCCGTGTTCGCCGTGCCGCACGGTGACGACGAAGTCGTGGCCGAGGAAGACCATGACCTCGCCGGTGTGCACGATCTCGGATGTCGCCGTCAGCTCCTCGTGATCCACATAGCAGACGGTCTTGAGGACGACGAAAAGTGTCTCCGCGTACTGCTCCATCTTCGGGCGCTGGTGCGCGTTGACGGCATCCTCGACCGCGAGCGGATGCAGCCCGTACACGTCTGCGATGGCGGTCAGTTCGGCCGCGGTCGGCTGGTAGAGGCCGAGCCAGACGAAGCTGTTGCGCTGTTCGCGGGCTGCCCGTAGCGCGTCGACATGGTCGACGGGGTGTGGATCACGATGGCCGTCCCGGTAGACCTCGCAGGCGACCACCCGTCCCAAGGGGGCCGAGGGAGCTTCCTGACGCTGCCGGCGTCCCTTCGGGTGCAGCCGGACCAGGGAAACCCGCCTGGTAACGGCTTCCGTCAGCCAGGCAGTCGCGGTCCCACGGTCGGCGTGGCCCCGGGAGAAAAGATGATGCTCGCTGTGACGGTCGTCGGAATTGTCACCGAATTTCTGGTCGGTCACATTCGGCTCCTCCTGTCTGTTCTTCGGTACCGGTCATGCCCGTGTCCGGACGTCATCGCGGTCCGCGCGGCCGGGAATGCCGGTGGGGTCGGCGAGGAGGGTTCTGTCGCCAGGCGTGGTCATCCGATTTCTTTCTGTTGGACACTGTGCTGCCCGGGCAGTCGGGGCTCAGCAGCCCGGAGGGGGCTACCGGGGGCGTCCCGTGCCTGTCCGGATCATTGTCGAAAGTCCGCGTTACCCACCCTGTCACGTCCGCCGCCGATATATCCGGTGTATCCGGTGAGGCTGTGTCCGACTGGGCATGGACCATCCTCGCAAGCACAGCTTGACCAGTGGACATGATGCGCCGATTCTGTTGTTTCCGGCTCATGAGCCGGCAGGCACGAGGTCGGCGGGTGGTTCGGCCGACCCGGGGGCCAACAGTGGCGCGATCATTTTTTCGTGCCCGGGTTCCTCCCGGATCGGCAGCGCCGGGGAGGCCTGGTCTCCAGGGTGTTAGGGGGCGGCGATGACGACCGCGGCAGGTTCGGGAGGAGCCCGACCGGAGGACCCGGCGGGAGCCCGGCCGGAGAGAACGGAGAAAGAAACCGGATCCGGCGAGCGGGCTCAGCCAGCGGCGTCCCTGCTCGGCCTGGTCAGGGCCGCCCATGATCACATTGATGACCTTGTCGCTCGGACGTTCTCCGCCGTGGCGACCTCCGAGGACCCCAGGCGCCTGCTGCGGGCGGCCGACACGGCGGTCGCGGCGATCAGCGCTCACATGTACGCGGTGCAGACCGCCGTCTATCCGGTGGCACGCCGTCACCTTCCGCCGGCTGGCCAGGCATGTGCCACCGACCTGCGCATGGTGGCACGGGAAACCGAATCCGTGACGCGTGGTATTTCTCAGTATATTCAGGGTGACATGCACCAGCCGAACGAGTCGATGCGGATGTTGTGTGAGCGTCTCGCCGAGCTCGGGGAACGGCATGTGGCTCTCGAGGAGTCCATGCTCGCCGACTTGGACGAGGTGCTGTCCGACCCGGAGCGGCGCCGGGCGGCGAGCGCGTTCGAACGGTCGGCGCGGCGGGCGCCCACCCGCTCGCATCCGCATCTTCCCCGCACGACCGGCATCGGCGGTCTGATGCTGCGGGTCGCGGGAAGCTGGGATCATGTCATGGACGCCATGGACGCGCGCGTCGCCGCGGAGACTCCGCCGCGAACCCCGGTACCCGTGGGGCTGTGGGGGTGGTATCTGCTCGGCCGCCCCGCTCCCGCGTCGCAGCCCGAGCAGGCGATGAGCGGCGGGCGGGGGAACGGCCAGCGGGAAGTGGCCCAGCAGATCCAGCAGAAGGGCGCGCAATAGTTTTTTGCCGCCTACCCGAAGGATTCGTGGACTGGTGTACCAGAAGGGCATCCGGCAGCTGTTGTCGGATGCCCTTCTGGTGCGCATTTTGAATCGTACCTCTGACTGGTGTGGCCGGTGACGGATCCCGGAAAGGCGTTCAGGGGAGCTGGATGACCTGGGCGGCGTAGACCAGGCCCGCACCGAAACCTATGAGCAGGGCGAGCCCACCGGACGGTACCTGCCCGCTGGCGAGAATGTCGTCCATCGCGAGCGGAATAGATGCCCCGGAGGTGTTCCCGTGCACTTCGATGTCCCGGGCGACGGTCACCGTCCCGGGCAGGGCGAGCACCCTGCACAACACGTTGATAATGCGGATGTTGGCCTGGTGCGGAACGAACGCGACGAGATCGTTCGCCGTGATGCCGGCCTCGTCGAGCGCCGCCCGCGCGACGGGCGCCATCTGCCAGGACGCCCAGCGGAAGACCCGCTGGCCCGCCATCCGCATCGTCGGCCAGGGCAGCTCGGGGTTGTCGCGCCAGTCCAGGTAGGAGCGGTCGTGCGCGATGGCATCCCGGGCCGAGGGAGCCGACCCCCACACCACCGGCCCGATACCCGCCGTCTCGGACGGCCCGACGACAATCGCTCCGGCGCCGTCCCCGAACAGGAAAGCTGTGCTCCGGTCATGCGGGTCGATGATGTCCGACATGCGCTCGGCACCGATTACCAGCACATGTCGGGCGCTGCCGGCGAGCACCATGTCGCTGGCGATCGCGAGCGCGTGGCAGAAACCGGCGCAGGCGGCCGATATGTCGAATGCCGCGGCCTTCTCGGCGCCGAGCCTGGCAGCCACGTCCGTGGCCACCGATGGTGACTGGATGACATGGGACATCGTTGCCACCAGGATGCATCCGACGTCGGCGACCTCGACACCGGCGCTGGCCAGTGCCTTGCCGGCGGCTGTCGCGGCCATCGCCCCGAGGGATTCCTCGGCATTCGCGAACCGACGGCTGCGGATACCGGAACGGGATTCGATCCACTCCGGTGTGGAGTCCAGCCGTTGGCAGATGTCGGCGTTCGACACCACTGTCATCGGGCGATAGGCGCCGACGCCGAGAATACGGCTCCCGGCCGGCCCAGTTCGTTTCCGAATGATTCCGCTCATCGCCGCTCTTCTCGTTCCCCCGTGGGAGCTGACTTCTCGGACGATCGCCGTTCCCGGTGAGACGCTTTCCATGAAACTGGCCCTTCGGAGCCACCGGGCCGGGTAATCCGGCTGGTCCGGCGACTATTGTCACAGCTGGTCGGGCCGTCCGACGCGGAGACAACGATCATTTTTTGATGAACATGTGGCAACTATGTGTCGAACTCTGCCGTCCGGCTGCTCTATCATTCAGTTTCTTTGTCGCTACTCTCTATTCTGGAGTATCTGTGGTGTCGTTTCGGGCATCGTATCGTATCGCTCTGTTGGCACGTATCGGACGTGATCGGAAGATGCAACAACATATCGGATCTTCCCTACGGTGAGGGGAGAATCACAGGGAAGGTCGCGGCCGGGTCGAGCCGGGACCCGCCCGGCCGGCCGGTCGGAGAACAGATGATCGTCGTGCTCGGCGAGCGTTGCGCTCAGCCGGCACGCAGGGCGAGAGTGAGAGCCTCAACCGTCAGCAGCGGGACCAGCCCGGGGTTGTCGGCCAGCCGGCGGCGGCATGCCAGGACGGCTTCCAGCCGGCGCAGCGTCTGTTCGGGGGTGGAGACCCGGGCCAGTTGCCCGGCCAGCTCGTGATGATCGGGGTGAATGGCGTCCACCGGCGCGCCGAGCTGCAGGACGAGCACGTCCCGATACCAGCCGGCGAGGTCGACCAGCGCCCGGTCGAGGGAGTCCAGCACCGTCCGCCGGCCGCGGCTTTTCTGCGTCTTCTCCAGCTCCTTGAGCGCGCCGGCAGCTCCCCGGACCGTCATCGCCCGGCCCTTCGCGCCCGGCTTGACGGCTCTGGCACGTTTCGCGGTGCTGCCGGCGGACGTTGCGCCGACCCCGAGCGCGGTCTTCAGAGCCTCGGTCTCAACTTCGTCACGGATGGTGTTCGCCGCATCGGCGTCCGCGTTCGCCGCGTTCACCAGGTCCGCCGCGGCGCCGAGGCAGTCACCCGTCCGGCGCAGGCGGGTGGGGATGCGCAGCACCTCGGCTCGCCGGGCCCGAGCCGCCTCGTCGGTGGCAAGCAGGCGGGCCCGGTCGAGATCCCCCTGGCTCGCCGCGGCGGCGAGCCGCGCGGCCGCGTCCTCGACGCCCGCGCGTGCCAGCGCGTCGGCGACGTCCGACGGCCGGGGCAGCCGCAGCGCGACCACCCGGCAGCGGGACCGGATGGTGGGCAGGACGTCGTCCACCGACGGCGCGCACAGCAGGAACACCGACCGCTGCGCAGGCTCCTCCAGGGCTTTGAGCAGGGCGTTCGCCGCCTGGTCGGTGAGCCGGTCGGCGTCTTCCAGCAGCAGGATCCGCCAGCGGCCCGACGTCGGCGCGCTGGCCGCGTCCCGCACCAGCTCCCGGACGTCCTTCACGCCGAGGGACAGGCCCTCCGGGCGGACCGTGCGCAGGTCGGCTGCGGTGTCGGTCAGCACCGTGTGGCAGCCCGCGCACTCACCGCAGCCAGGGGGGATGCTCTCACAGTTCAGCGCGGCGGCGAATGCCCGCGCCGCCGTCGTACGGCCGGCACCGGTGGGGCCGGTGAACAGCCACGAGTGGGTCATGGCGGTGCGGGCTGCCACCAGCCCGCCGGCCTCGTTCACCCCGGCCGCCGTCGCGGCGGCGAGAGCCTCGACGACCGGCGCCTGGCCGACCAGGACGTCCCACACGCTCACCGCGCCATTGTCCGCTCCGCCCACCATCCCACCCACGGTGGGTCGACACCGGGGCACGACAGCGGCGGGGCAGCCGGGAAGCGGCGGAGAGGGCGTTGGATCACCTTGAGGATCGTCCGGAGGCCGTGGGCAGGTTGTCCGGTACCCAGGCTGTCTCGGGATCGTCCGTCGGGTCGGTGGCCTCGGTCCCGGTTCTGGTTCCGGACGCAGGCGGCTCGCTTCTCTCCGTCCCCCTGGCCAGATCGCTCGGATCGGCGTGATCAGCGGAGCCGACCGGGCCGGCGGGGTCGGCCGGGCTGACCGAGTCGGCCGGGCCAGGTGCCGGCGAGATCGTGGCACTGTCCGGGGACGCGCGCGTGTGCGTGGGGCGATCGGGCGGTGCGGGACGCTCGGGCGGCGGGGGACGCACGGGCACCGCGGCGGATGGCTCCTTGGACGCGCTGTCGGACGTCGCCTGCGGACGGGGAGCGCCCGGGCCGTCGTCCTCGCCCCGGCGTAGATACCCGGTGACGACGTTACGGATCTGGTTGTGCACGGTGTCCGGCGAGCGGTCCGCGTCGAGGACGACGTACCGGTCCGGTGTGCGCTCGGCGAGCTGGCGGAAGCCGTCCCGGACGCGCTCGTGGAATGACAGCTCCTCAGCCTCGATCCGGTCGACGCCGGGCGCAGTGGCACCGGGCGCCTCGGCACCGGGTGTACTGGCACCGGGTGTACTGGCACCGGAGACGTCGACGCCAGGGGTCGGGCCGTCACGGTCCTTGCCGGCCGCCTTGCCCGCCGCCTGCCGGGAGGGAACCGCATCGTGACGGGAGAAAGGCGAGGAGTCGTCACGGCCTGGCACGCCGCCACGATCGCGATCCGTGGGGCGCTCGTGGCGGGAACCGTTCCCGCTCGCGCGGGCCCGCACCCGGGCGAGCCCGGTCCGCGCGGGGATGTCGAGCAGGATCGTGACGTCCGGGAGCAGCGACCGGGTGGCCCACCGCGACAGCATGGCGATGTCGTCCGCGCCGAGCTGGCGCCCGGCGCCCTGGTAGGCGATGGAGGAGTCGATGAACCGGTCGCTGACGACGATCGCGCCGCGGGCCAGCGCTGGCTCGATCACCCGGGAGACGTGTTCGGCGCGGTCCGCGGCGTACAACAGCGCCTCGGTACGGGGGTGCAGCCGCGCGGCCGGGTCCAGCAGCAGTTCCCGCAGTTTCACGCCCAGCGCCGTCCCGCCGGGCTCCCTGGTCACGACGACCTCGCGGCCGGACGACGCCAGCCACGACCGCAGCCGCTCCACCTGGGTGGACTTGCCGGAGCCCTCACCGCCCTCGAGCGCGATGAACAGGCCAGCGTGGCGAGGCCGTTCGGGTGCCGCGCGCCGCCCCAGCAGGGCGTTCCACAGCTCCGGCAGAACCGCGACACCCTTGCGCTCGTCCATCTGCCGGTAGGCGAACAGGCCGACGGCCACCGCGAGCAGACCGCCGCTGAGCAGGACGATCGTGACACCGTCGGTGCGCACCCGCAGGTGACCCCACAGATCGAGGTGATGCGAGCCGATGAGCCCGACCAGACCGGGCGCCACGGCCAGCACCAGGAGCAGATCGACGCGGACCAGGGACTGCACCAGCGCGAAGGTCCGTCCGCGCAGCTCGTCGCTCACCCCTGCCTGCAACAGCGTGTAACCGGTGACCCAGGCGATGCCGGCGAACGCGCCCACGAAAACGACCAGGACGCAGGCCAGCACGAGGTTGGGGACGACGGCGACCAGCAGCATGGTCACGCCGGCGGCGGTGACGCTCAGGCCGAACAGACGGGAACGGCTGTAGTCGCCGAGCACCCGCGGCCCGAGTGCCATGCCGGTGGCGAGCCCGACGAACACCGCGCCGAACAGGACACCGTAGGCGGAGTCCCCGCCGCCGAGAATCTGGACGTAGAGCCGGCCGAGCGCCACCACGCACCCCGCGCCGGCGAAACCGCCGAGGATCCCGACGACCAGGCCGCGGACCATCCTGTCCCGGCCGACGAACCGCAGGCCTTCGGTGATCGACGACCAGAGGCCCGGGTTCGCCTCGGCGTCGAGGCGGTTGGCCCGGCCGATACCGCGCAACCCGAAGATCACCACCGCTGACACCAGGAACGTCCCGGCGTTGAAGTACAACGCGAGATCGAGCGGGGAGGTCTTGAAGAACGACACGCTGGAGCCGAGCGCGCGCGACAGGGTGGCCAACAGCGAGAAGATCGCGGCGCCCAGCGGCGCCGAACCGTACGTGGTGATCAGACTCAGGGTGTTCGCCGTCGCGAGCCGCTGCACGGGCACCAGGTTCGGCACGCTGGCGTCCTTGGCCGGGTTCCAGAACAGGCTGACGCACTCGATCAGCAGGGACGCGATCAGCAGCCACGCCAGCGTCCCGACCAGGGGGATGGAAGCGAACAGCCCGAACCGCAGGACGTCCGCGACGACCATCGTCAGCCTGCGGTCGAGCCGGTCGGCGACGACCCCGGCGAACGGCCCGAAGATCAGCGCTGGCAGCAGCCGGACGATCAGGACGGAGCCGATCGCGTACGCCTTCTCCGAGAAACCGGCCTGCAGGGAGCTGGCCAGCGCGGTCGTGGCGAGCAGACCCATCCAGTCGCCGAGGCTGGACAGCGTCAGCGCCAGCCACAGCCGCCGGAACTGCGGTATCCGCAGGACCGCGCGGATGTCCCCCTCGGTACTGCGGTGGGAGTCGGCGGAGCCGGCCGGTGGCGACGGGACCGTCACGACCGGTGGACTACCAGGGGGCCGGTTGGACCACGCCCGCCCGCCCGCCGGCGCCGTCGAGGCCGGTGGCCGCGGCGGGTTGTGAGCGTCATCCACCGGAAGACCCATCAGCCCGTCCGTCGTGGGCGCGGCGACGAGGTGCCCGGCGTACCGCCGCCGTCCGTCCCCGTCGTCGTCCCTGTCCCTGTCCCTGTCGCCGTGGCCGGCTGCGCGGACGTCTTCCTGGCCGTCGTCTTCTTGGCCGTGGACTGCCTGGTGGTCTTGGTGGCCGCCGGCTGCTTGGCCGGCTGCGCCGCCCGCCGCCTGGGTGTTGCCGGGCCGCGGGCCCGCTTCTCCGCGAGCATCTCGGCCGCCCGTTCCACGGTGAGGGACGCGACGTCGTCGCCCTTGCGCAGGCTCGCGTTGGTCGCGCCGTCGGTGACGTAGGGTCCGAAGCGGCCCTCCCGCAGCACCATGGGGGCGCCCGTGGCGGGATCGGGGCCGAGCTCACGCAGCGGCGGGGTCTCGGCGGCCCGCCGACGGCCTCGCGTCTTGGGCTGCGCGATCAGCGCCAGCGCCTCGTCCAGCGTCACCGTGAACAGTCGCTCCTCCGACTCCAGCGAGCGGCTTTCCGAACCCTTCTTGACGTAGGGCCCGTACCGGCCGTTCTGGGCGGTCACCTCCTCCCCATCCTCGGCGACCCCCAGCGATCGGGGAAGGGTGAGCAGTTTGAGGGCGTCGGCGAGGGTGAGGGTTTCCGGTGTCATTGTGCCCAGCAGGCTCGCCCGGCGTGGCGGATCGTCATCGGTCGACACGTACGGACCGAAACGTCCCACCTTGAGGGTGATCGTCGCGCCGCTGTCCGGATCGGTGCCCAGCGACCGTTCCTCGCTGGGCGCGCCGACCAGCGCCAGCGCCCTGTCCACGGTGAGCTCGTCGGGCGGCAGGTCCTCCGGGACGCTCGCCCGTTCGTCACCGTGCTGGACGTACGGGCCGTAGCGGCCGACCCGGATCACCACGGGCTGGTCGTCCGGCGCCACCCCCAGGGGGATCGAGTTGACCTCGCGGGCGTCGATCTCGCCGAGCCGCTCGTTGACCAGGTGCTTGAGCCCGCCGGCGCGGGCGACCCCGCCCTCCTGGCCGGCGTCCGAGCCGAAGTAGAACCGGGTGAGCCAGTCGATCGACGCCGCCGTGCCCGCGGCGATGTCGTCCAGGTCGTCCTCCATGGACGCGGTGAACCGGTAGTCGACCAGCCGTCCGAAGTGCTCCTCGAGGAGACCGACCACGGCGAACGCGACAAAGCTGGGGATCAGCGCGCTGCCCTTCTTCCACACGTACCCGCGGGCCTGGATCGTCCCGATGATCGACGCGTAGGTGGACGGGCGGCCGATGCCGAGTTCCTCCAGCGTCTTGACCAGGCTCGCCTCGGTGAAGCGCGGCGGCGGGTTGGTCGTGTGCCCGCGCGGGTTGAGCTCCCGGGTGGTCAGGGCGTCGCCTTCGCGGACGTCCGGCAGCCGTCGCTCCCGGTCATCCAGTTCGGCGTCGGGATCGTCCGCGCCCTCGACGTAGGCACGCAGGAAACCGGGGAAGGTGATCACCTTCCCCGAGGCCGAGAACTCGGTGTCCTCCCCGGCGCTGGAGACGCCGCCGATCCGGATGGTCGCGGACGTGCCGCGGGCGTCGGCCATCTGGCTGGCGACCGTGCGCCGCCAGATCAGCTCGTACAGGCGGTAGCCGTCGGCGTCGGCCAGCGTCTCGCGTACCTCGCCCGGCGTGCGGAACTGCTCCCCGGCCGGCCGGATCGCCTCGTGCGCCTCCTGGGCGTTCTTGACCTTCTTCGTGTAGATGCGGGGGCGGTCGGGGACGTACTCGGCCCCGTAGAGGGCGCGGGCCTGCTCGCGGGCGGCGGCGAGCGCGGTCTCGGACAGGTTCGTCGAGTCCGTCCGCATATAGGTGATGTAGCCGTTCTCGTACAGCTTCTGCGCCACCTGCATCGTCCGCTGGCTGGAGAAGTGCAGCTTGCGGCTGGCCTCCTGCTGCAGGGTGGAGGTCATGAACGGCGCGTAGGGGGAGCGGCGGTACGGCTTGGTCTCCACCGAGCGGACCGCGAACGCGCTGTCGGCGAGCCGGCCGGCCAGGGCGTGCGCGGCATCCTCGTCGAGCCGGACGACGTCGGCGGAGGTGAGCTGCCCCGAGGAGTCGAAGTCGCGCCCGGTGGCCAGCCGCCGGCCGTCGAGCGCGACCAGGTTCGCCGGCAGCGGTGTGGCGTCGACCTGGCCGTCGCCGCTGGCTCCACCGGCGCGGTCGGCGTCCCGGCCGGGCAACAGGCCGAAGACGCCTTCGATGTTCCAGTACTCGGCCGAGGTGAAACGCATCCGGGCACGTTCACGCTCCACCAGGATACGGGTCGCCACGCTCTGTACCCGGCCCGCCGACAGCTTCGGCATGACCTTCTTCCACAGCACGGGGCTGACCTCGTAGCCGTAGAGCCGGTCGAGGATGCGCCGGGTCTCCTGCGCGTCGACAAGGTGCTCGTCGATCTCACGGGTGTTGTCCACCGCCCGCCGGATCGCCTGCTCGGTGATCTCGTGGAAGACCATCCGCCTCACCGGCACCGTCGGCTTCAGCGTCTGCAGCAGATGCCAGGCGATGGCCTCGCCCTCACGGTCCTCGTCTGTCGCCAGGTAGAGCTCGCTGGCTTCCTTCGCCAGCGCCTTGAGCTTGCTGACCTGGGACTTCTTGTCGGGAGTGACCACGTAGAGCGGCTTGAAGCCGTTGTCGACGTCCACTCCCAGACGGGCCCACGGCTTGCCCTTGTGGGCGTCGGGAACGTCGGCGGCGCTCTGCGGCAGATCCCGGATGTGTCCGATGCTGGACTCGACCCGCCAGCCGGAGCCGAGATACCCGGCAATGGTCTTCGCCTTGGCCGGCGACTCGACGATCACGAGTCGGACGCCGGTGCCGCTCGCGGCCGGCGATGACGTGCCGGTACGGCTACCACGGGTGGCGGCGCGCGCGGTACGCGTGGTGCGCCCGCGGGACACGGCGCCGTTGCCGGCCGTGACGGCGTCCGTATCGGGCCCGGCAGCGACGTCACCGGCTGTGGGCTCGACGACCGGCGTCGATGACCCGGCGCTCGACCGGCGCGTCCCGCTGTTTGTCGACTTCGTGCGCGGGGGCACTTCTCTCCTCGTTGCAGGGGGCAGTTCGGTTTCGGCGTTGCGGCCTGCGTGCGTTGCAGCCTGTATGTGTTTGCAGCCCGTATATCCCGTATATGTTGCGCCCGGTGTGGGTTGTGGCGTGCGTGGCGGGTGGTGAACGGTGCGGATGGGCCGTCCGCCGGTGCGAGAACCTCCCCCCGGGACACCTGTCGCGGCGCGCCTCGGGCGGTGGTCCTCCTGCCGACAGTAGGTCGGCGCGTACCGGTGTGTCAGCTCCCGGTCCGCGATCCATCCGGTGTCCGCTCACAGACACCGGAGCAGACCGTACGCCGTGTCGCGCCCGCGGGCGCACCCACGCCCGGCCAGCCGGGGCCGGGAGAAGCGGCCGTGCGTCAGATCAAGCACTTTGCGTCACCGGCATCGTGTCAGTGTCGTCGTGCCACCGGCGTTGTGTCACCAGTGTCATGTCACTGGTAGCGCGTCTCCGACAGCACCATGACCGGCACGGACGTCATCGGCGGCCGGTGGCGTCGGCATGCCGACGCTGTCACCGTAGAGCGAAAGGGATCGCTGATGCTATTTGTTCCTTCCGGCGCTCCTTCCGGGTCTCCTCGTGAACGGCTTCTGCCCGGGCAGCCGAGCCCGCCTGCCCGGGTCCGGACGGGCAGCGGCAGGGCGACCGGTCATCGGCAGCGCTGTCACACGCCGGCCTTCGTCCTGCCGGCCGGGCGCTGTTCGGCTACCGGAGGCGCGACGGTGAGCGCGGAGGCCCGCCGCTTGGAGTAGACGATCACGGCGATGATCGCCGCGACGGCCACCAGCGCTATCGCTATCCGTAGCGGTGTGTTTTCGTCGTCACCGACCGAGTACTTCACCACCGAAGGCGCGATCAAGAGGCTGACCAGGTTCATCACCTTGATCAAAGGGTTGATCGACGGCCCGGCGGTGTCCTTGAAGGGGTCACCGACGGTGTCCCCGATGACGGTCGCCGCATGCGTGTCCGACCCTTTGCCGCCGTAGTTGCCGTCCTCGACGAGTTTCTTCGCGTTGTCCCAGGCGCCACCGGAGTTGGCGAGGAAGACCGCCATGAGGACGCCGCCGGCGATCGCTCCGGCAAGGTAGGCGCCCAGCGGCGGGTAGCCCAGCCCGAAACCGACCGCGATCGGGGCGAGAACCGCCAGCGTCCCCGGAGTGATCAGTTCCCGCAGTGAGTCACGGGTGCAGATGTCGACGACGGCGCCGTAGTCGGGTCGTTCCGTCCCGTCCATGATGCCGGGCTTCGTCCGGAACTGGTTGCGTACCTCGAGCACGACCCGACCGGCGGCGCGACCGACCGCGTTGATCGCGAGCCCGGAGAACAGGAACACGACCGCCGCGCCGATGACCAGCCCGATCAGGGCGTCGGGATAGGCGATGTCGAGCGTGCGCGACGATGCCACGGTTCGGCCGGCGTCGACGAGCGCCTCGTTCACCGCGTCCGTGAACGACCCGAACAGGGCGGTGGCGGCCAGCACCGCGGTGGCGATCGCGATACCCTTCGTGATCGCCTTGGTGGTGTTCCCGACGGCGTCGAGGGAGGTGAGGATCGCGGCCCCGGTCTTGGCGCCGGTCGTTTCCGCACCGCCTGCCACGTCGGTCGTTCCGGTGTCGCCGGACATCTCGGCGATGCCCTGGGCGTTGTCGCTGACCGGCCCGAAAGTGTCCATCGAGACGATGACGCCGACCGTCGTCAGCAGACCGGTGCCGGCCAGCGCCACGGCGAACAGCGCGACGGTGACGCTCCCGGACCCGAGCAGGTAGGCGCCGAAGACGGCCGCGCTGATGAGCAACGCCGAGTAGACAGCCGATTCCAGGCCGACCCCGATGCCGGAGAGGATGTTGGTTGCGGGGCCGGTGGTGGACGCTTTCACGATGTCCTGGACCGGTCTGCGGCTGGTCTCGGTGAAGTAGCCGGTGAGCAGCTGGATCGCCGCGGCCAGCACGATGCCGATCAGAACCGCGGTGATCGCGATGAACCGTGGGTCACCGCTCTGGGTACTGTCCGCCATCCCGGGGAATCCGGAGAAACTGCTGGGAAGGTAGACGAGCGAGACGATGACGACTCCGATGGCGGAGATCACCGCGGACAGGAAGAACCCCCGGTTGATCGCTGCCATGCCGTTGCGGTCACCGGCGCGCGGCGCGACCGAGAGAATACCGACGATCGCGGTGAGCACACCGACGGCCGGGATCAGCAGCGGGAAGATCAGCCCGTTCTCGCCGAACGCCTTCACACCGAGGATCAGCGCGGCCACCAGCGTCACGGCATAGGACTCGAACAGGTCCGCGGCCATCCCGGCGCAGTCGCCGACATTGTCCCCGACGTTGTCGGCGATGGTGGCCGCATTGCGCGGATCGTCCTCGGGAATACCCTGTTCGATCTTGCCGACGAGGTCGGCGCCGACGTCCGCGGCCTTGGTGAAGATGCCGCCGCCGACTCGCATGAACATCGCAAGCAGCGCAGCGCCGAACCCGAACCCCTCCAGGACCTGCGGGGCCGTGTCCCGGAAGGCGAGTACCACGACCGCCGCGCCGAGCAGGCCCAGGCCGACGGTGAACATTCCCACCACACCCCCGGTGCGGAAGGCGATCCGTATGGCGGCGCGTTCCCCGACCCGGATGGCCGCGGCCGCGGTCCGGGAGTTCGCCCGGGTGGCCAGCGACATGCCGACGAAGCCCACCAGCGCGGAGAAGACGGCTCCGAGGACGAAGAAGAGCGACCGGCCGACCCGGGAGGCGGTGGACTCCGCGGGCAGCAGCAGCAGAACGAACGGGATCACGAGCACGAAACCGGCCACCGTGGTGAACTGCCGGCGTAGGTAGGCTGCGGCTCCTTCCTGGACGGCGCGGGCGACCTCGACCATTCGTGGGCTTCCCTGGTCGGCCGCGAGCACCTCGCGGACCAGATAGCCGGCCACCACCAGCGCCAGCGCCGCAACGGCCGCCACCCCAGCGACCAACCCGATCTGACCTGCGCCAAGTTCGATGGCAGCGCCGCCGGGATTCGTACCCGCCGCGGCTTGGATCAGGACCATGGGCCCTCCCGGTCAGGTCTGTGCACCCTCCGCGTCCACCCCGTGCCGGTTGTGGGAGCCGGTGGGCGAGTACGGCCGGACATCGCATCTGACGACGTCGTCGAGGTTGCCGCTGCGGCATGGGAGGACGTCGAGTCGGCGCGGGCCGGCGAAGCGGGTGCGACGCCGGCATGACTGCCGGCTGGGACGGATCCGGGCTACCGCCCGTCCCGCCGTCGCGCCATCGTGCGGCGACCAACGCGTTGGCCCGCGTTCTCCCGATTCTCCGTTCGGTACCACGGGGAGCACTCCAGACATCGCGCACGCGGTCTGATCGACCGAGTGATGCGGCAGTCTATCCACACGGCCGTAACATGCGCTCGTTCTTTCGTAGACAAGGTCCGGTAAAAATTGCGCTTTGAGGGATTTACCGTGGATGCTCGGTGTCCTTGTTCATCTCGATGGCCGGCTTTCGGCCCATTCCGTCCGTGTCGTCCTGCCCGGGCTGGCGTACAGGTGTCGACACATCGGTGTTGACGCGGCGGCCGACGTGTTCGGTACCGACGCGTCAGCGGCGACGTGCCGGCTGCGATGGCCCGCGTGCGGCCGCCGCCGGGGCGACCGGGACGGCATCGGCGCCAGCGTGCTGTCTAGAGAGCCATGACCGGTGCGGCTGGTTTCCCCTCCAACGGCTCCGTCGCCCAGCGCATAGTGACGATCATGCCGGTCCGGTCGGTCCGCGTGGTGATGGTGAAGTCGTCGACCAGGCCTTCGATCAGGGCGAGACCGAGTCCCGGGACTGTCGGGGAGCACGGCTCCTCCTCGTCCGGCCGCCAGATGCCGTTTCCGGATGCGACCGGGCTGACAACCATGGGCTCGGCGACGACCGGCTGGGCGGCCAGCGACTGGGCAGCCAGCGGGTCGGTAACCATCGGCTCGGCTGCCGCCGGCCCGGCGACGGTGGGTGGGGAGAGGGAGGGGGAAGGGGAAGCGGCGTTGGTCAGCGTGCGACAGCCGTCGGGTGATCCGGGCGTGTCGGCCCGTCCACGGCCGTTCAGGGGCGAGACGTCGCGTCTTGTGGGTGGAACATCGCGTTCCCGCGGCCCGCGGTCGGCCACCGACACCGTGAACGCACCATCGCCGTCACTGACCCGGACGATCACGGGAGCCTGTGGGTCGAACCGGCGGTTGACGCTGACGGCTCGGGCACATGCCTCGCCGACCGCAAGTTTGATCTCGTCAAGGATCTCCTCCGGCACGCCCGAACGCCGGCTGACCGCGGCTGCGATCATCCGGGCCGTTCGGACGTGTCCGGGAAGAGCCGCGAAGCGCAACTCGACGGTGGACATACGTCGATGACCTGTCTCTCGATGGAACTGACCACCCGGCGACCCGCGGGCCTGAGCCTGTCGGATCCTCCGGATCGGCTTCCAGGCCCTCCGCGCCGATCCGGTGGGAACCTCGGATACGGCAGGAGCCCTGGGCGCGAAAGAATCACGATCGCGCTGCCTTTGGTCCTTCAGTCCTTGGCTGCGAGTGCTTCTTCGACGGACGCGTGGATCGGGAAGACCTTCGTCAGACCGGTGATCCGGAAGATTTTCAGTATCCGTTCCTGGGTGCAGACGAGCCGCAGCGTCCCCTCGTGCGCCCGGACTCGCTTGAGGCCGCCGACAAGTACCCCGAGGCCGGTCGAGTCGAGGAACTCGACCCCTTCCATGTCGACGACGAGATGGTACGAACCGCCTGATACGAGATCGATCAGTTGTTCCCGCAGCTTCGGGGCGGTGTAGACGTCAATCTCGCCGCCTACGACGACGATCGTGAAGTCCCCTTCCGTGCGGGTAGTGAGGGACAGGTCCACAGGTCCTCCTTGCGTCTGCTTCACAGCCGTCCGGCCGGACGGCCGACATCACGGCGGCACTACCCTCCCACGCCCGGATCAATCCGGCTCGCCGCGACGCAGCAGGCTACCCATGCGCCGCAGGGGTTCGTAGCCACGGCCCCGGTGGCGCCCGGTTCGTGCCCCGCCGGCCGCCGCACCCCGCGACCGCCCGTTGGAGGCGGGCGAATCCTGCGGGGACCAGGGCATCCGTCCGGCATCCTCGCCTACGCTGGGCCACCGTGGGTACAACCTCGGTCCGGGCCAGCGCACCAGAGCCGGGTGCGCCGGATCGTGGTGCGGCTGTTCTCGACCGGCTGCGGACAGACGCCCGTCGTAGCTGTTGCATCACACATGTGCAGCGTGTCCCCGCCAGAGCCGGCAGCCGGGCGCCCTGGCCCGCCTGGGCGGATCCCGTACTCGTCTCCCGGCTGCGCGCCGCCGGTATCGACGCACCGTGGACACACCAGGCGCGTGCCACCGAACATGCTCACGCCGGCCGCAGCGTGGTGCTCGCGACAGGCACGGCGTCGGGTAAGTCGCTGGGATACCTCATGCCGGTGCTCAGCGTCCTGCTGGCCGAACCGCCCGCTCGCGCGCTCTATCTCGCTCCCACCAAGGCACTGGCCAACGTAACTAGTAGACTGTCGCTGCTTAGTTCTGGTGTGTCTTGTGTCTGGGTGAGAGGGTTGGGTCTGGCAGGTCTCCCCGTCCCTCTGCCGGTCAGGACTGTGTCG
>NZ_CAAAFS010000345.1:0-15254 GCF_900634755.1 Protofrankia symbiont of Coriaria myrtifolia | reverse complement strand
TCTACGAGGATCTCCTGGGCTGAGACCCGGTGCAGCGGTCGCCGGACGAAAGGATCTGACATGGGACTTGACGCAGCGGACGAGGAACAGCCACCCGCCAACCTCAACCCGGACGTGCCACACATCGCCCGGATCTACGACTACTGGCTCGGCGGCAGGAACAACTATGCCGCCGACCGCAAGGTGGCCGAAGAAGTGCTGGCGGCCCTGCCCATCACCCCCGTCAGCGTGCTGGCGAACCGCGCGTTCCTGGGCCGATCCGTACACCACCTCGCCGCCGAAGCCGGCATCCGCCAGTTCCTCGACATCGGCACCGGCTTACCATCCGCCAACAACACCCACGAAGTCGCCCAACGAGCCGCCCCCACCACCCGCGTCGTCTACGTCGACAACGACCCCATCGTCCTCGTCCACGCCAAAGCACTCCTCACCAGCTCCCCCCAGGGCACCACCACCTACATCGAAGCCGACCTCCGCAACCCCGACATCATCCTGAAAAAAGCCGCCACCACCCTCGACCTCACCCAACCAGTAGGACTCATGCTGGTCGCGATCCTGCACTGCGTCACCGATGAGGACAACCCCTACGAAATCGTCACCACCCTGCTGAACGCCATCCCCCCCGGCAGCCACCTGATACTTTCCCATCCGGCCAGCGACATCGTCGCTGAGGAGGTGCGCATGGCCTCGACGCGTATGAACACCTCGATGGCCGAGAAGGTGACTTTTCGCTCGCACGAGCAGGTCCTACGGTTCTTCGACGGCCTGGAACTGCTGGAACCAGGCCTGGTACCGACCACACAGTGGCGCCCCGAACCCGGGGCCGACACCACCCCGATGCCCGTCTGGGCCGGCATCGCCAGAAAACCATAAGAACGCCGACGGCCCCGGAGCGGCCCGCCCCGGTCACATCGGCTGTCCGGATCCGTCGTGAGAGGCGGTTCCCTCGCATGGGGCGGTACTGATCGCCGTCATTCGTCGGCGAGGCAGAGCAGACCCCAGGGGCGATTGTCGACACGGGTCATGACGAGAGTGGCCCGGCGGGTACCGGAGAGCTTCAGGCGTTTACGCAACTCGTCGACGTCACCCGCCAGACCGCGCCGCCGGATGTCGACCGACCTGATGTCCAGCGCGCGCAGGCGGGCGGGCAACTGCTTCTGGTTCCACGGCGCGGAATCGATGACGCGCAACGAGCGGCCGAACGGCGTACGTATCGGCGCGTCCGCCGACAGGAACGCGATTCTTCCGTCGATCTTCCAGGCGCCGAGTTCCCGGGCCAGCTCCGCGACGAGCCCGGCGCGGGTGACAGCCGGATTCGGGTCGAGAAGGTATTCGCCCGGTGCCCGCACCGGTACCGGGGCCTCCACGCCGGATGCCCCCTGACCAGCCGGTGTGGAGGTGAGCGTGTGCCCGCCGGGCAGGAGGGTCGCGCGGGTGCCCGTGGTGGCCAGCGCCGGGGACCAGGCCACCGCCTCCTTGAGGTCCCTGCCCACGGCAATGAACTCCAGCTCCCAGCCGGCGGGCGCGGCCTCGCGTGGGAGGCCTGGAGCGGCCTTGATCCCCACCTTCGCGACACGTCCGGCGAGCTCCAGGCACCAGGACAGCGGTGGCTCGCTGTCACCGGTACGCAGCCGCCGTTGGCCGGCACGCCGGGCCGGGTCGACGAACACCGCGGCCGCCCCTGCCAGGCCGACGTCGCGGACGTCGGAGAGAACGGTCGTCACGTTGCCCCCGACGCCCAGGACGTCGGCGTTGGCCCGCGCGACACGCAGATGAAGCGGGTCGACGTCCACGGCGATCACCTGGTGCTGCCTGGCGAGCGCGAGCATGTCCCCGCCGATACCGCAGCACAGGTCGGCGACGATGTCCCCGGCCGCGTACCGCGAAGCCGTGTGCTCGGCCACGGCCTGCGGCGACGCCTGTTCCAGGCCGGCACGGGTGAAGAACATCTCCATCGCCCGGCTGAACTTCGACCCGGCCGCCGCCCGCAGCTCGTGCTGGCCCAGCGCCTCGACCACGAGATCCGTCGGATACTCGGCGCGCAGCCGCGTCCCGAGACGTAACGCCTGTCGTGGGCCGACCGCCGCGCCGGCCCCGCCGGTTCCCGCGCCTCCGCCAGCTCCACTGGCAAGCCGGTCGAGCAGTTCGCTCCCGGCGGAGGTCAGCAACGCCTCGAAGCGCTCCACCCGCGATCCCGCGGCTGCGGTCAACTCGGTTCCCCCACCTCGATCACCAGCCGGATCACCAGCTGGATCACCAGCCGCCCGTGCCACAAGGCAGTCAGGGCTCAGCCGGCACCAGCCACGACGGCCCAGGACGCACTCTTCCACACAGCCGGTTTCACCAACGAACGTGTCACCGTCCGCCACCCCGGAAATCCCCGAATCGTTGCTCTTCGTACATGGTGCCGCGGGCTCCGCTGACGCCGTGCCGTGCAGGCCCGCTCCCGGGACACGATGTGCGAGCCGGCCCACAGAATCTCCGCCCGCGAAAGCGCCGACCGCCCGGGCGCCGGTTTTCACCCGGTGGAGCCACAGCCATGCGAATGGTGCGGATTCGGGCCGGCCAGCGGCATGCCGGCAGCCAGAAGGGAACAGGCGATGGCACGCGAACTGCACCTGAATGTCAACGTCACCGGGAGCGGCCGGCACGCCGGCGGCTGGCGGGCCCAGGACGACCCGACACTGTTCGTGAACATCGACTTCTTCCGGCGCATCGCGCGGGTGCGGAACGCGGGACGTTCGACGCCGTGTTCATCCGGGCCGGCGACCCGAGACCCGTCTGACACCGACAGCACACCTGACACCGACAGCAAGGGCATCGGAAACAAGGGCATCGACAGCAAAGGCACTGACATGACCGTGACAGCATCCGTGGATCCGTGGTTCAGCCGACGATCAGACTGTTGAACGTCAACTTCGGCGCCGAGATCACCGGAGTCGACCTGAAGCGGCCGCTCGACGCGGCGACGGCCGCCATGCTCCGCCAGGCATGGCTGGACCATCAGGTCCTCTTCTTCCCCGGGCAGCACCTCAGCCCGGACGAGCAGACCGCGTTCGCCGCCAACTTCGGCGAGCTGACCGCCGGCAGTTCGACCCTCCCACCCATCGACGAGCGGCACAGCCTGGTCGTTGCCTTCGACAGCAGCCGCTTCTCCGAGGAGAGCAGGAACGGCGGCTACGTCGCGGTCAACGACGTCTGGCACGCCGACGTCACCTTCGTCCCCACACCCCCCGCGGGCGCGGTGCTCAACATCGTCGAACTGCCTCCGGTCTGGCGGCAGCACCGCCTTCGCGTCAGCCCAGGCCGCATACGAGTCGCTCAGCGAGCCGCTGCGGCGGTTCGTCGACGGGCCGGACGCCGTGCACGGCATCGGCAACGAGCCCCGCGAGGTGCACTGGGAGGGGCAGACGGTCAACGCGGCCGAGGTCGAGCACCCGGTCGTCGCCGTCCACCCCGAAACCGGGCGAAAGGACCTCTTCGTCAATCCGCTGCTGACCCGCCACATCAAGGGCCTCGAGCCGGTGGAGAGCGCGGCACTGCTGGCACTGCTGTACGACCGCGGCGCCCGGCTGGAGAACGTGATCCAGTACCGCTGGCGCAGGGGCGACCTCGTCCTGTGGGACAACCGGGCGGTGCGGCACCGGCGCGTCGAGGACAACGACCCGGCAGCGCCGCGGATCGTGCACCGGGTGCAGCTACGCGACTCCGCCCCGGTCGGGCCGGCGAGGACCCCCGCATGAGCGCCCGCGGCTGCACCTGAACGTCAACTCCAACGGCCTGGGACGGCACGACGCCGGGTGGCGGGCGGCGAACCAGCCGCTCGGCTTCCTGGACCTGGCCGCCTGGGAGCGGCTGGGCCGAATCGCCGAGCGTGGCCGGCTCGACGCCGTGTTCCTCGCCGAGACCCTGGGGTTCTCGGAGCAGGACTTCAGGCGGCCGTGGAACGCCTACGACCCGTTCGTGACGCTGACGGCGATCGCCCAGGCCACCACACATGTCGGGCTGGTCGCGACCGTCTCGTCCACCTACCGCATCGGCAGTGGGCACCGGTCGTCGGCACGCCGGAGCAGATCGCGGACGACATCGAACGGTTCTTCACAGGCCGTGCCGCGGATGGCTTCAACCTCAACTTCGACTTCTTCCCCGACGGGCTGGGGCTGATCGTCGACCAGCTCGTCCCGGAGCTGCGGCGCCGCGGCCTGTTCCGCACCGAGTACGAGTCGAGGACGCTGCACGGCAACCTGGGGCTCCCGCCGCCGACGTCGGCGGCAAAGCCGCGCAGGCGTCCACACGGCGTCCAACAGGTAGGCAACAGGTAGGCAACAGGTAGGGAGGCAGGCCCGGGCCCCGGTCTTCGGCCCGGGCTGCCGCTGCGCGCGGGCACCCGGTGCCGGGAAGCTCCGTGACCGGGAGCACGCCGGTATCCGCCTGACGCGACTACCGCCACCCACCGTAATAATTGTTCAAATATTGACCATGGAGAGTGATACGAGTGAACACGCGGAGTCCGCGCTCCGATCCAGGTCAACGACTTGGAGGCGAACAAAGGTTCGACTAGAATGCGGGCAGATACGAACTCTTCCGGCGGACGCGCCGTTACGCCATGCTTGCGGCGCCGCCGGTACGGTTGCATGGCCGTGAGGAAGACGGCCGTGAGGAGGGAGGCCCGACGTCATGGACGAACACGACCGCATCGTCACGGAGAGCCTCCTGCGCGACGACCTCGACGTACAGCCAGACGAGGCCAAGTTCGCGGAGTTGCTGCTCCTGGTCGCCGAGGAGCTGGCCGATGATCCCTACGGAGGTGCCACCAAGGCCAACAAGGTTTTGTACTTCGCCGAGTTCGCCCACGTCCGCGAGACCGGGCTTCCGATCACAGGCGTGCGGTACCGCAAGCTCGAACGAGGACCCGCGCCGCGCCATCTCCGAGCGATTCGGGACCATCTGATCGACAACGGCGACGCGGTGCTGATCAAAGAGAGAGTCCTCGGCTACGAGCAACATCGGCTCCGGCCGACCCGGCCAGCCCGCCGGGAGCTGTTCAGCGCTACCGAGCTGAAAGCCGTCCAGGACGCCGTCAACCTGCTCCGAGGCCACACCAACGCGGACGCCAGCGAACGGTCCCACCGCGAGCCCGGCTGGCAGCTTGTCAACGACGGCGAGGACATCCCCTACGTGGCAGCGCTCCTGCCACAGCATCAGCCACAGCCATCGCCTCGAATGATGGACCGGTTGCGGCAGATCGGCGAAGAGTACGCTCGCCGGGAGCGCCCTGCCCCGTGACCAGACACACGGTCACCTACGGAGCCGACTTCCTCGCCACCGCTCAGGCCACCTACCCGGACAGCCGAAGCACGCGCTACTCGGGGCCGACGTTCCACGAGTTCATGGCTTTACCGGTGCGGTCAGCGAGGTTCGCCTTCGCGAACAACTGGGACGCTCTGCCCTCGACAATGAGTGGCGCGGCTCGGCTGGTGATCCTTGAGCCGAGCGGAGTGTTCGGGCCGATCGTCTTCTACGCGGTCCTTGTCGCCCGGCCAACCGGGCTGATAGTGGAAATCGCGGACTTCGAGGAGGACCGAGCCTACTGGGACACCTTCGTCGACCCGGACGACCCCGACGACTGAGCCGCGCCTGACGGATATTCGGCCGCGCCTGACGGATGTTCGATCGCGTGAAGGCTCTGAACCGGCTGGGCGGAGGTCCTGATCGGTAGAGCCGGCTGCTGTACATCGGCGCTGTACATGCATCAGGGGCATGACGGAAAAGCTCCGAATCATGCCCCTGACCTGGGTCGGGGTGGCGGGATTCGAACCCACGACCTCTTCGTCCCGAACGAAGCGCGCTACCAAGCTGCGCCACACCCCGCGACCACTGCAAAGCTTACCTGATCCGGAATTCTACCTGATCCGCCGGCCACTCTCGGCACGGGTGACCGGACAGGTCCACGGGGAGCGGCTCCAGCCCCCGCCACCGGCGCGGAGTCCGCGACGGTGCTCACATCCAGGGGCCACGGCGCCAGGTCCGCGCGAGGCGTCAGGTCCACGCGGCCGGCGCGAGGGTGATCAGGGTGGCCTCCGGCCGGCAGGCGAACCGGACCGGTGCGAACGGGGACGTCCCGAGGCCCGCGGAGACGTGCAGCCACGACGAGCGTCCACCGGCCTCGTAACGGGACAGGCCGCGGACCCGGCCGCGGTCGAGGCCACAGTTGGCGACCAGCGCCCCGACGAACGGCACCCGGATCTGCCCGCCGTGCGTGTGGCCGGAGAGCGTCAACGCCACCCCGTCCGCGGTGTAGGCGTCCAGCACCCGGGGCTCCGGGGTGTGCGACAGCCCCAGCAGCAGGTCGGCGTCGCCGTCGCGCGGGCCGAGCACCGCGGAGAGATCGTCCCGCCTGAGTCTGGCGTCGTCGACGCCGCGGACGTCGATCCGCAGCCCGGCGACGCGCAGCACCGTCCGGGTGTTGGTCAGGTCCAGCCAGCCGCTGGCGGCGGCCAGGCTCTTGGCGAAACCGGCCCAGTCCAGCGGAGCCCCCTTCGGGGTGGGGACGTCCCCGGGCAGCAGGTAGCGGTGCGGGCTCTTCAGCGTCGGCACGTAGTAGTCGTTGTTGCCCGGCACGAAAACCCCCGGGAAGCCGAACAGGGACGACAGCGCCAGCAGCGTCGGCTCGTCCGCGTCCGGGTGTGCCAGGACGTCACCGGTCAGCGCCACCAGGTCGGGCACCAGGCGGGCGAGATCCCCGATCCACGCCAGCTTGCGCTTCTGGTTCGGGGTTATGTGCAGGTCGGAGATGTGCAGGATGCGCAGCGGCTGCGCGTCCCGCGCGAGCATCGGCAGCACCACACGACGCAGGGTGTAGGCGGTGCGCTCATAGCCGGCGGCATATGCCACGGCAAGGGCTCCTGCCGCGCCGAGCCCGGTGGCCGCCCGCCCGACGGGGCGTCCCCACGCCCGTGAAGGTGACTGTTGCAACCGTCGCCCACTCGTCATCGGACAAGTGTGGCCCAGGTTGCGCCATGGTGGGCGGCTCGCGGGGCGCGTCGCGTGCGTCGTGACCCAGTGGACATCCGCCCCGACGTCCGCTGGACCGGTCCAGCGGCTGGCGGCCGGCGGCCGGCCAGGTCAACTAAGGTCACCCGTGTGAGCGAACTCAAGGATCGTCTGCGGGCAGATCTCACCACGGCGATGAAGGCGCGGGACGCGCTGCGGACGTCCACCCTGCGGATGGCGCTGGCGGCGCTGAAGGACGAGGAGGTCGCCGGCAAAAGCGCCCGCGAACTGTCCGACGCCGAGGTGCGGAAGGTGCTCACCCGGGAGGTCCGCAAGCGACGGGAGGCCGCCGACGCCTTCGCCGCGGCGGGCCGCGCGGAACAGGCCAGCAAGGAAAACGACGAGGGTGAGATCCTGGCCGCCTACCTCCCTCAGCAGCTTGGCGACGACGAACTCGCCGCGATCATCGACAAAGTGATCGCCGAGCACGGCCTGGCCGGGCCGAAGGCCATGGGCGCCGCGATGAAGGCGGTCCAGCCCGAGGTGGCCGGGCGTGCGGACGGGGCCCGCGTCTCCGCCCTGGTCCGCGCCCGGCTGGCTTCCTCCCCGCCCGCCCAGGCGTGAGCACGGCCCATCGGTACGCCCGATCGGGCGGCACACGGCCTGTCGGGGCATGACCGGTCGACCCGCGACCAGGGGACGGCGGACGGGACGATCCGCCGGCGGCCGGCGGGAGCTGGCAGGCCCGTCAGCCCGCTCCGGACCTGCCACTGCCCCGAGCCCGCCCGGACCCCGCGGTGCCGGGATCGGACCTTCTTCCGTCGCCGAACCGGGTGGGCGTCCCACCCTCGTCGGACTCGGCGGACCGCAGGACGAAGCCCTGGGAGACCATCAGCACGACCTCCGAGCCCTCGTCCACCTCCTGATTGCCGCCGGGATTCATCGCCAGCACCGTCCCCTTCGAGAACGGGCTCCAGATCTCCTGCACCGTCACCCGGAAGCCCTGGGAGGCCAGCCGCTGCTGTGCCAGGGGCAGGTCCAGGCCGACGACGTCCGGCAGCGTCTTCTTCGCCGGGTTGGGCTGGGTGCCGTCCGGGGACGGCATCGGCGCGACTGGCAGCCCGAGTCCGTCGGCGGTGCCGCGCATCGCCCTCGCCCACACCTGGGCGGGCAGGCCACCACCGTAGACGACCTGGTTGCCCAGGACGTTGCGCAACGGATATGTCGTGGGTGAGCGCGGGTCGGCGAGGGTCACGGCGGTGGCCAGCTGGGGGATGTAACCGGCGAACGACGCGGTGCTGAACCCCTCGGCGGTGCCGGTCTTGCCCGCGGCCGGCCGGCCGATCTGCGCGTTGGGGGCCCCGGTCCCGTGCAGGATGACACCTTCGAGGACCGAGGTGACCGTGTCCGCGATCTGCGTCCCGAGCACCTGGCGGCACGGCTCGGGCGTGCTGTAGGGCACCGGCCGGTCGGTGCTGCCGACCCGCTGGGTGATCGATTCAAAGGGTCGCGGATCGCACCGGACACCGTGGTTGGCCAGCGTGGCGTAGGCGGTCGCCAGATCCATGGTGGAGATCTCGTTGGTGCCGAGCACAGCCGCTCCGTCGACCGGCCCGATGCCGCCGCCGGGGCAGCGCAGGGACTCGGACTGGTCCTGCACCCGGCAGGAGGACACCCCCAGCCGACGTGCCATCTCAGCGGTGTTCCGCAGCCCGACCTTCTCCGCGAGCTGGATGTAGTAGGTGTTGACCGAGTCCCAGGTCGCCGTGGTCATGGAATATAAGCCGGCCTCGTTCGGGTCGGCGTTGCCGTAGCAGTCCCCCTGGCTCTGGCGCCCGTTGTCGTCGATGTCCGGATTGTGGAAGACATCCGAGTGGTAGCACGCCGGGGAATAGTACGTGGTGTTCAGCGGCAGTCCTTTTTCCAGAGCCGCGGCAAGTGTGAACACCTTGAAGGTGGATCCCGGTGAGAACGAGGCCTCCTCCAGCGGAATTATCTGCTTGGTGTGTACGAAGTCGGTGGTCCGCTCCGGCGGCTGGCCGTCCGCGGACGGGCCGTACTCCCGGTTCACCGCCAGCGCCAGCACGTTCCCGGTGCCCGGCTGGAGCATTGCCACCCCCACCGCCACCCGGTTGCCGGGCGGCACGACGGCGTTCGCCGCGTTCTGCGCGGCGGCCTGGGCGACCGGGTCGAGTGTGGTCCGGATCGTCAGGCCGCCCTCGAACAGCAGCCGTTCCCGGTCCGCCTGGGCCGCCCCGAAACGCTCGTCGGCGAGCAGCGTGCGGCGGACGTAGGCGCAGAAGAACGGCACCGACGACAGCTGGCAGGGGTCCGCAGCCTGCGGTGGGCGGTTGAGCACCACCGGGGTCCCCCGAATCTGTCGCAGCTGCTCGTCGCTGATGTGGCCGAGTTCGTGCATGCGCTCCAGGACGACGTCCCGTCGCGACATCGCCGCCTGCGGGTGCAGCACCGGGTTGTAGGCGGTCGGATTCTTGACCAGACCGGCCAGCATCGCCGCCTGCGGGAGGGTGAGCTGGTCGACCTCGACGTTGAAATAGTGTTTCGCCGCGGTTTCCACGCCGTAGGCGCCGTCCCCGAAGTAGGCTATGTTCAGATACCTTTCAAGAATCTGGTCCTTGCTCAGGTGCTCCTCGAGGTAAAGTGCGTAGCGTGCTTCCCGGAGCTTACGTCTGACGGTCTGCTCGGTCGCGGCCTCTTTTTCCTCCCTGGACGTCGCGGCCTGCAGGAGGACGTTCTTCACGTACTGCTGAGTGAGAGTGGATCCGCCTTGCGTGACCGCCCCGGACTCCTGGTTGGAGACATAGGCCCGCAGCAGCCCCCGGTAGTCGAGTCCGGTGTGCTCGTAGAAGCGGGAGTCCTCGATGTCTATGACCGCCTGGCGCAGTACCGTCGGAATGCGGTCGAGGGGGATGATCTGCCGGTCCTGCTCACCGCGCAGATATCCGATGACGTTGCCCTTGGCATCCAGGATGCGGGACGCCTGCGGCAGCGGTGGGACGGTGAGGTTCGCCGGCAGGTCGAGGAAGGCGTCGGCGCTGCCCTTCACCGTGAGGCCCGCAAGCGCCACGACCGGCAACAGGACCAGCGCGAGCAGGAGGCCCGCGAGCCCGCTGATGACCATGGCCTGCCCGATCCATTCGGCCGCCGTCCATGCTCGCGGATAGCCACGATGTGGACCGTCCGGCATTGGGCCGGCGCCCGACGCGACGCCTTTGCCGTAGCCGGCACGGCCGGAACTGGCGGGCGGCCGCGGGGACCCGTGGCCCGACCCTGTCGCGCTGGTCACGTTCGGGAACCTCCAAACGGCCCCCTCGCACGGCCGCTCGGCCGTACCTCCCACACCAGCCTACGACCGCACGGAACGGACATACGAATGTCACGCACACGACATGATCTGGTTACAGATAGCGCCACTGTCGTCATTCGGATCAATGGCCCGGACGGGTCATTTAGACAACCACCCGTGTGGGGTCTGTGCCGTGGCGGAGACGCTCCATACGGTTTCGGGCGAAGCCACGTCACCACCCGCACGGGCCCCCTGACCCGGTCTCGAGAAGAAAGGCAGGTGGCATGACCAGCAGCCTGGCAACCCGCACCAGCGCCGCCCGACGTGCCAGCTCGACACAGTTGATCGGCTCGACCGTCGACGGCGACTGGACCGCGAACGCGGCCTGTCGTGACCTGGACCCGGACGACCTCTTCGTCCAGGGAGCGGCGCAGAACCGGGTGAAGACCCGGTGCTTCGGATGCCTCGTCCGCACCGAGTGCCTCGCTGACGCCCTTGACAACCGAGTGGAGTTCGGAGTCTGGGGCGGTATGACCGAACGGGAACGCCGGGCGCTGCTGCGCAGGCGACCGGACGTCACATCGTGGCGGAAGCTGCTCGCGGACGCGCGCGCCCATCACGGCGCCGCCTCCGCCGGTTAGGACCGTCCGCACCTCGTCCCCCACTGGCCACCTACCGGTGCCCTGTTGGTCGTTTGTTGACGAATTCGCTGTCCGGTTCTCCCGCGCGGCTCATCATCACACGCACACAGGGCATTGCGGACATCGACGTCACTAACGGGACAACCACTCGACGACGATGCCGCGGCCAGCGACGATCCGGGCTGGCCGGACGATCAGACGGGCCCAGGTGCCCGATCTCCCCGACGGGTGCGCGATCACAGCTGTTCGCGCACCCGCAGGCTCGGCCGCCAGCCGGTAACCCCCGCGGGACATCTGACATCGCTGCCCACGCGCACCCGCGTCCCCCACGAGCCCGGCCAACTGCCGACAGCCCCACCACGCCAGGCGGTACATGGCGTCGGCGAGCGGAGCCGCGACATGGCGGACGCGGGGTGGCAGGAGACGAAAACCACGTAACCGCTCCACTCGCGCGCTAGTCGGTCTGCCCCAGGGCGGCGTCGTGGGCGTGTTCGGGGAGGTCCTCGCCGGCCAGTACGGCGCCGACGGCGCGCAGGCCGTCAAGATCGTGAACATCGCCGGCGAACGCGTCGACCTCGACCAGGGGTGTGTCGGGATGCGCGCTGGTGAAGCGGTCCCGCAGGCGCTGCTCCCGGGTGGCCAGCCTTACCCGTTCCGCGTGGATGCGCAGCACCGCCGTCGCCAGCGGATGTTCGGCATGCTCACCGAGCATTTCGGCCGCCGCCAGGCTGCGTTCCACGGTCAGCCCACGGGCGGCCGGCCCGACCGGGTGGACCCGGTTGACGACCAGGCCCGCCAACGGCATCCCGTCCGCGTCGAGCCGGTCGACGAAGTACGACGCCTCCCGCAACGCGGCGGCCTCCGGCGCCGCCACCACGACAAAGGACGTCCCGGGCGCGCCCAGCAGCTGGTACGTCTGATCGGCGCGCTGCCGGAACCCCCCGAACATCGTCTCCAGGGCAGCCACGAACTGGCTGACGTCGGCGAGCAGCTGCGCGCCGATGACCTTCGTCAGTATCCTGCCGAACACGCCCAGCCCGACGTTCACGACCTTCAGGTACATCTTCCCGCCGGCCTTCGCCGGGGCGAGCAGCAGTCGCAGCAGCCGGCCGTCGAGAAAGGCGCTCAGGCGGTTGGGCGCGTCCAGGAAGTCCAGGGCCGACCGGGTCGGCGGGGTGTCGACGACGATGAGGTCCCACTCGCCCGTCGCGTCCAGCTGGCCGAGCTTCTCCATCGCCATGTACTCCTGGGTACCGGCGAAGGACGACGACAACGACTGGTAGAAGGGGTTGTCGAGTAACTGCTGGGCGCGTTCCGGGGTTGCGTGCGCAAGGACGATCTCGTCGAACGTCCGCTTCATGTCGAGCATCATCGCGTCGAGATGACCACCGGCGGAACAGTCCACCCCGACGACCTCCCGGGGGTTGTTGTCCAGTTCGGTCAGGCCCATGGACTGCGCCAGCCGCCGGGCCGGGTCGATCGTGAGGACGACCGTCCGGCGTCCCCGCTCGGCCGCGCGCAGCGCGAGCGCGGCGGCGACCGTGGTCTTCCCGACCCCGCCCGACCCGCAGCACACGATGATCTTCTCGCTGCCGAGCATGGCATCGACGTCCAGCACCGGCACCGTGGACGCGGACGGGGGCACCCGCGCCCCCACGGTTGCGAGCCCGCTCGTCCGACCGTTGCTCATCCGACCATCCATTGCATCCGCAACAACTCCGCGAACTGGTAGATCACGCCGATGTCCACGCCGTCGGCGACCAGGGGCAGCTCGTACACGGGACGTCCCAACGCGTCGATCTCGCCGCGTTCGGCCCTCTCCAGAGCCACCCGGCGGGCATGCTGGGCGGCCTCCGCCACCAGGGCGTCCACCAGCCCGGCCGCGGGGGCGATGCCGGCCGCCTTCACGCCCGCGGCCAGCTCCTCGACGTCCAGCCGGCCCGTGCCGGCCCGCGCAAGGTCCTCGTCGGCGAGCAACGGCGTCCGGACCATGTTCACGATCACACCACCGACCCGCAGCCCGGCGGCACGCAGCTCGGCGACACCGTCCACCGTCTCCTGGACCGGCATCTCCTCCAGGAGGGTGACCAGGTGCACAGCCGTCTGCTCGGAGCGCATCACCGCCATCACACTGTCGGCCTGGGTGCGGATCGGGCCCATCCTGGCCAGCCCGGCGACCTCGGCGCTGACGTTGAGGAACCGGGTGATCCGCCCGGTCGGCGGCGCGTCGAGAACCACCGCGTCATAGGCCCTGCCGCCGGGCCGGGTCGCGTCCGGGCGGTTGACCGCCTCCTTCACCTTGCCGGTGAGCAGGACGTCACGGACACCGGGCGCGATCGTGGTGGCGAAGTCGACGGCGCCGATCCGCTCCAGCGCCCGGCCCGCGCGGCGGAGGTTGTAGAACATCTCCAGGTACTCCAGCAGCGCCTCCTCCGCGTCGATGGCGAGCGCGAAGACCTCCCCGCCACCAGGAGCGCTCGCGACCTTGCGTTCCGCGTAGGGCAGCGGCGGGGTGTCGAAGAGCTGGGCGATCTGCTGGCGTCCCTCGACCTCGGTGAGCAGGACGCGCCTACCACCGGTGGCCAGCGCCACCGCGAGCGCGCCGGCGGCGGTCGTCTTGCCGGTGCCGCCCTTGCCGCTCACCACGTGCAGGCGGCAGTGCCATGGCCCGTCCGCGGCGTCCCGCGATGGAGTCTCCTGCGGCGTCACATCAACGACCGTACCCGGCCGGCCCCGGCCGTTCCGGTCGATGAACAGGCAGCGGGCGCGGTGTCCACCGATGCGGCCCCTGCCCGTACCCCTTGCCAGACCCACCCCGGCCCGGGCACGGGTAGGTTGCAGGCCCGGCCCCGTCCTCCCGGCGAACACCTCCCAGACGCCCTCCGGATGCCCCCAGGCGAGCCTGGGGGCCCTCCAGGTGGACCCCCCGCGAGGCCGGTCTTCCGTGCGTTCTCGGCATGCGCGGCGGGGGGCGCGCGGGGACGGCTGTCGCATGCCCCCCGGCCGCGACGCACTATGGTCACAAGTCATGCAGACCTGGGAGTACGCGACAGCGCCGGTGCTGATCCACGCGACCAAACAGATCCTCGACAACTGGGGGGCGGACGGCTGGGAACTGGTCCAGATCGTCCCGGGGCCGAACCCGGAGAGCCTGGTCGCCTACTTCAAGCGCCCCAAGGGCGAATCGGCGCGGTGACCGCCGTGACAGCCGACGCGGCGACCCCGTCACGGCGCCTGGCCGCGCTCGGCCTGGCACTGCCCACGGTCCCGTCGCCAGCGGGTGCGTACGTGCCCGCCCGGCGACACGGCGAACTGGTGTGGACGGCAGGACAGCTCCCACTGGTGGACGGCGTCCTCGCCGCGACCGGGCCGGTCGGCGAGGCCGCCGACGGCGGCTCGGTGCCAGCGGAGCGCGCGGCCGACCTGGCCCGGATCTCCGCCCTGAACGCGCTGGCGGCCGCGGCCGCGGTGGCCGGCGGCCTGGATGCGATCACCGGTGTTGTCAAGGTCGTCGGGTTCGTCGCGAGCGTGCCCGCGTTCACCGGCCAGCCGGCTGTGATCAATGGCGCGAGCGACCTGTTCGTGGCGGTGTTCGGTGATGCCGGACGGCATGCCAGGTCCGCGGTCGGGGTGAGCGTCCTGCCGCTGAACGCTCCGGTCGAGGTGGAGATCGTCGTCACCGTCAGTTAGCGTTCGTTGGAGAACCGCGGACAGGCGGCGGCACATGAGTTGCCGTCCAGTTGTGGATATATTCGAATAGTAACCAAATATCGACAGATAGCAATTAAAGGGCGCCTAGGTGCGGATATCCGGACGAGACGCAGCTCACAGCCGACCCCCGCCGCTGACACGGTGCGCGAGCTGGGGCGAACAACCTACTGTCTATGACAGAAGTAGCCGATCTGACGATCGGGTCGGCAGACAGCCCGGGTCGACAGGCAGTTCGGGTCGGCAGACAGCCTGGTGGGCCGTCCACGCAACCCGCAGGTGACCCAGCAGGACACCTGCGCAACAGAGCATCGTCCGCTTCGGAATCTGGTGAGTGATCCGTGGGGCATACGAGCGTTACGGACGGCGTGCCCGATCCACGCGCGACGACCCCCGCGGCGGGCGGCCGGCCCGCGCCCCGGCAGGTGACCCTGCTGGCCTCGCTGCTGCTCGCGCCCAACCCCAGCCCGATGACCCTGGATGGTACGAACACCTGGATCCTGCGCGCCCCGGACGCCACCGGCTGCGTCGTGGTCGACCCCGGCCCGCCCGACCCCGGCCATCTCTCGGCGATCGTCGCGGCCGGGCCGGTCGATGTCATCCTG
>NZ_CAAAFS010000344.1:10099-20466 GCF_900634755.1 Protofrankia symbiont of Coriaria myrtifolia | reverse complement strand
GGATGACATCGACCGGCCCGGCCATCTCTCGGCGATCGTCGCGGCCGGGCCGGTCGATGTCATCCTGCTCACCCATGGTCATATTGATCACAGCGAGGGTGCCGCGCCGCTGCACGAGCTGACCTCCGCGCCGGTGCGCGCTCTTGATGTCGCCCACCAACTCGGCGACGAAGGGCTGACCGAGGGCGACGTGATCGCTGCCGCCGGGGTGGAGATCCGGGTGCTGGCCACCCCCGGTCACAGCAGCGACTCACTGTCGTTCGTCCTCGCCGACGACCGGCGGGCCGACACCGACGGCAGCGACAGCACCGACATTTCGGCGCCCACCGCGGGAAGCTCGGTTCTCACCGGCGACACGATCCTCGGCCGGGGCACAACCGTGGTGGCGCACCCCGACGGGCAGCTCGGCGACTATCTGACGAGTCTGCGGCGCCTGCGCGAGCTGGGTGACTGCGTGGTGCTCCCCGGACACGGGCCGCATCTGCCGGCCGCAGGCCGCGCCGCGGAGGCGTACCTCGCCCACCGGGAGGTCCGGCTCGACCAGGTACGGGCGGCCCTCGCCGCCGGCGACAGCACGGTCCGTCAGATCGTTCAACGGATCTACACGGACGTCGACCGCGCCCTGTGGCCGGCCGCGGAGATGTCCGTCCGCGCCCAGATCGAGCACCTGCACCAGCGGCGGGAACTGCGGACCACGCCGATCGAGCTCCTGCTCGCATAGGCCGCCTTCCGACACATCCACAAATCATGATCGCGTAGACGGCAGGAACCTCACGAACGCGAAAACATGATCACATTGTCTTCGGCCTCACCTCCAGCAGGCCGCCGGCGACGCAAAAACATGATCGCTTCACCTTATGACCGGGGGAGGAGGCCGGATTCTGGACATCCCACACAGCCCTCTTCCTTCCTGGAAACCGTTAAGATCAGCACGAACAGAAGATCTCGTACGGTTGGCTTATGCTCGCGGCCGGGAGGCGACCACCCGTGCGCAACGCTCCGGATATATCCGACCACGTCAAAAGGGTCCAGTCCTGGATGCCGTGCCGGCAGGCCCGATACACCGGACGGGCCGGCCAGCCGTCATGGCCCGGCCCTGACTCCGGCTTCAGGGCGCCCCAATGATCACATCACCCCTCGGTGGAACGCTGCGCTGTCCGCGCTGCGGCACTCCCGCCGTTCCCGGCGGCCGGTTCTGTTTCCACTGCGGGCTGCCGTTGCAGACCGAAAACGGCATGGGCGCCGACGAGGGCGCCGAGCGCCGGGTCGTCACCGTCCTGTTCGGCGACCTCTCGGACTTCACCGCATGGGCGGAGGACCTGGATCCCGAACGGGTCGGCGAGGTCACCGACCGGGTGCTCGCCGCCCTGGCCCGTGACGTCGCCGAGGTCGGCGGCCGGGTCGACAACCTCACCGGTGACGGCATCATGGCCGTGTTCGGCGCGCCGACCGCGCACGAGGACGACCCGGAACGAGCCGTGCGCGCCGCCGCCGCCATGCAGGAGACCGTCCGCCGCCTCGTCACCGACGAAGCCGGCGGCGGACGCCACCTCGGCCTGCGCGTCGGGATCAACACCGGGGAGGTGCTGGCCGGCGTCCAGGCGTCGCTGACCTACACGGTGATCGGCGACACGGTGAACACCGCCGCCCGGCTGTCGGACGCCGCCGCGGTGGGCGCCGTGTACGCGGGCCACGACACCATGATCGCCACGACCTCGGTCGCGACCTGGCGCCGGCTGGCCCCGCTGAAGCTCAAGGGCAAGCGTGAGCCGGTCCCCACCTACGAGCTGGTCAGCCTGCGACCGTCCAACGTCGCCCGGCCCGGGCACGGCGACGACGCGCCGTTCACCGGGCGCGACCAGGACCTCGCGGTGCTCGAGTCCGCCTTCCGGGACGTCGTCGCGCACAGCCAGCCACGGACGGTCGTCATCACTGGTGAGGCCGGCATCGGCAAGACCCGGATAGCGGTGGAACTGGCCCGCCGGGCGGGCGCGCAGCAGGACGCGAGGGTGCTGTGGGGCCGCACGGTCCGCCACGGTGACGGCCGGGATCTCGCCCCGCTCATGGACATCGTGCGGACCGCCTGCGGGGTCGGGGAGGGTGACAGTCCGGACCGGGTCGCCGAACGGGTACGGCGCACGGTCAGCCGGCTGGAGCATCCGGCGGCACGCACCCGCATCCCCGGCGGGGTGGCCGACAAGCTGCTCGCCCTGCTGGGCGTGCCGCCGGAGGGCCGCTCGACGGTGGCTCCGGACATCCCGCCGGGAGACCCGGCCGGGCGGGAGAACCCGGCCGACGATCCCGCCGTCCGGGCCGTCGACGCGATCGTCGACGACGTGGCCGTGCTGCTTGGCGGCCTGTCCAACGACGGGCCGCTGGTCATCGTCCTGGACGACCTGGAATGGGCGACGACCGCGCTGTGGCAGGGGCTGCGGCGTTTCGCCAGCAGGCTGCGCGGGCCGGTATTTTTGATCATGCTTGACCGCGAGGTCCCGTCGCTGGCCGGGCTGCCCAACGCCGAGTCGCTCGCGCTCGCCCCGCTGGCGGAGTCCGCCTCGGCCAGCCTGCTGCGCGACTATCTCGGCGGCGCCGAACTGGACGAGACCGCCCGGGCCGCCCTGCTCGCGCGGGTCCACGGCAACCCGTTCTTCCTCACCGAACTGCTGAACCTGCTGGTGGACCGGGGCATCCTGCACCGCGGTGACCTGCACCGCGGCGACGCGGCCGGCGCAACAGCCGCCGGAGCTGGCACAGATACCGGCACCGGCGCGGCGGGAACGGAGCCGGTGCCCGGAGTCACGCCGAACGGCGCCGCCCCGGGCACGGACCTGGCCTCGGAGATACTGCGCCACCCGGCCGGCACCCAGCAGTGCAGCTGGGTACTTGAGGGATCCCTGCCCGAGACCACGCTGCCGGCCGGTGTGCAGTCGGTGCTGGCCGCCCGTATCGACGATCTCGACCCGATCGCGAAGGCCGTCCTGCGCTCGGCGTCGGTGCTCGGCAGCCGGTTCCCCGCGGACGCGCTGCCCGCGCTGGAGGACCGCCGGGGGGAGCAGGTGCACCGGGCGCTGGCGACACTCACCGAACGCCAGCTCCTGCGGGCCCCGCATCCCGGGGAGCCGATGTGGACGTTCGTGCACCCGATGGCCCGGGACGTCGCCTACGCCGGCCTGCCCAAGGTGGAGCGGGCCCGCCGGCATGCCGCGGCGGCCCAGTGGGGGGTGGAGTTTCTCAGCGGCTCCGAGGCGGAGGTCGCGGCCTTCGTCGGCCACCATGCCGAGCGGGCCCACGACCTCGCGGCATCGATGGCGCTCGCGCCCACCGATCCCGCCTGGTCGGCGCGGGAGCCCGGGTTCCACGCCCTGGTCCGGGTCGCCCGCTCGGCGCTCGCCCGCGACGACCATCGCAGCGCCAGCGATCTGATCACCAGTGCCCGCCGGCTCGGCCGGGGGGTCGTGAGCGAACTCGACGATCTGGGCGCGGTCGTGCTGCACGCCGAGGCCCTGGCGTCGCTGCGCCGGCTGGACGAGGCCGAACGCGTCCTGCGGCCCGCACTGCGGGTCGCCACCCCCGAGCTGCGGGCGGCGGCGTACCGCATCCTCGGCGATCTGCGGCACAAGCAGGGCCGGGACGACGAGGCCGCGACCGCGCTCGTCACCGCGCTCGAGGAGGCCCAGCGCGCCGGCAGCGACCGGGTGATCGCCGCCACCCTGCGCCAGCTCGGCCTGCTGGAATATGCCGCCGGCCGGGTGCGCCACGCCGAGAAGCGGTTCACCGACGCGCTGGCCCTCGCCCGTCGGGTCGGCGATCCCAGAGGGGTCGGCTGGGCCCTCCAGCACCTTGCCTGGAGCGCGACCACCCGGGGGGACTACCCATGTGCCCAGGAGTACCTCCGAGACGCCTCCGAGGTCTTCAGACGGCTCGACGACACCGGCGGGCTGGGCTGGTGCGCGGGCACCGAGGCGCTGGTCTGGTTGCTGTCCGGCCAGCTCAGCCGGGCCCGCCGGCTCGCCCGCGACCTGATCGAGATGGCCGGGTCGCTGGGTGAGGTGTGGGGCCTGGCCGTGTGCCTGACGATCGACGCGGTCGCCGCCGCCGAACTCGGGGACATCGCCGAGGCCGAGGCCGAGGCCGAGCGGGCGGCGGAGCTGTTCGAAGCCACCGGGGACACCTGGGGTGTCGCGCTCACCCTCGTGGCCAGGGGCCTGGCCGCACGGGGCGCCGGCGATCCCGAGCGCGGGGCGGCTCACCTGCACAACGCCCAGGCCGCCGCCGACCAGGGCGGCCATGCCGTCGTCGGCGCGCTCTCCATGGTGCTGCTGGGGCTCACCCGGCTCGACGCCGGGCTTCTCAACGAGGCCGAGCAGGCCGCGGACCTGGCCATGCGGGCGCTGGACAGCCTCGAGCTGCAGCCCCACGCCCAGCTCGGCGCCAAGGTGCTGGCCGCCCAGGTCGCGCGGGCCAGAGGCCGCCTGCAGGAGGCGATCCAGCTGCTGGAGACGGCGCTGGCCGCCGGCGAGCCGGCCACCCTGCTCTTCCCGCGTCGCCAGGCGTACGCGCATCTGGCCGGCACGCTCCTCGACGCCGGCCGACCGGCCGAGGCGCTGGCGGTGGCCCGGCGCGCGGTCGAGGTGGGCGCAGAGGACGTCCGCGCCCAGGTACTGGCATGGCGGGCACTGGGTACCGTGCTGGTCGCGAGCGGCAAACCGGCCGAGGGCCGGGCCGCGTACGAGAAGGCGCTGGCCGCCGCGACCGCGACGGAGGCGGTGAGCGAGGCCGCGCAGACCCGCCGGCTGCTGTCCGCGATTCCCGACGGCCCGAAACCGGTGAACCTGCCGGGTGTCGCCGACGTCCGGGTGACCCGCCCGGCGACGGGCGGCCTGCCGGCGCCGGGCGCCACGCCCTCGACGGTGGCGTCGACCGCGCCGTCCGCGGTGGGCTCCTCCACCGCATCGTCGGCGGGCGCGCCAACGGTGCCGTCCCTGGCGGAGCCGACCACACAGGCGTGAGCGCACGGGTGTGACAGCGCGCGACAACCCGCGCAGATACCGGGTGCAGGGGTACCCGGTAGTCGAGGGGCCAGGTAGCCGCGCGGGTACGGCGCGGCGGGTCAGGTATGTCGCCACGGGCGTGGCACAGACACGGTCGCGCGGGCGTGACGGCGGATGCGCGGGCGTGGCGGTCTCGCGCGGGTGTGGCGGCACGCGTGACAGCGGCCGGGATCCGGCGCGGAGCCGGCCCGGTGAAGAAAAATCTTCATGATGTGAAGGCAGGTCCTGACCGGCACGCCAGGCGTACCTGGAGTGCCGGTCAGGACCTGCTGAGACGGGAGTCAGCCAGCCTGTGCCCCCTCAGGCCGGAACCAAGGGGCGTCTCCCGGCGGATCCCCGGTCGCGTGGGCCGAACGCGCCCGCGTCGACCGGCGTCCGCCGGCTACGCCCTACCGGGCGCGGCGGGCGAGCCGCTCCCGGTCGAGCAGCACCACCGCGCGGGAGTCCAGCCGCAGCCAGCCGCGGGTCGCGAAGTCCGCGAGCGCCTTGTTGACCGTCTCCCGGGAGGCCCCGACCAGCTGGGCGAGTTCCTCCTGGGTCAGGCCGTGCTCGACTCGGACCCCGGCCGCCTCGTTGCCCGGCTGGGCCGGCTCACCGAAGCGCTCGGCGAGGTCGAGAAGGGCCTTGGCCACCCGTCCCGGCACGTCGGTGAACACCATGTCGGCCATGGAGTCGTTGGTCCGCCGCAGGCGTTGGGCCAGCACCCGCAGCAGCAGCGACGCCGCTTCGGGTCGGGTCGCCAGCCACGGGCGCAACGCGGTGTGCTCCAGGGACACCAGTGACGCATCGGTCACCGCGGTCGCGCTGGCCGTGCGGGGCCCCGGATCGAACAGCGAGAGTTCCCCGAAGAGGTCTCCGGGCCCCATCACCATGAGGAGGTTCTCGCGTCCGTCCGAGGCGGCACGGCCAATCTTGACCTTTCCAGCAAGGATCACGAAGACGCGGTCTCCGGTTTCACCTTCCCGAAACAGAACGTCGCCTCGGGTAACATTCTGACGTTCCAAGTGATCGTTAAGAGCCTGCCGGTCCTGTTCGGACAGGCCGGCAAACATGGGAACACGGGCAAGCAGATCGTCCACGGCGTCCGAGCATGCCAGGAGTAGCGCCAAAGGGCACGACCTGGAAGCCGAAAGAGGCTGTCGGGTCTTGAACAGGTCGGGCGAATCCGGGTATTTCCGGCCCGGCCGACCGGCTCGGGAGAGCTCCCGTCAACCCCCGGCCCGAGCCTGTGGACAGAAGGCCACATACGGATCGAAGCGATTAATAACTCTGCGTAGCCACAAACACGAGAGGTACCCGCGGGCCCGCACCTGAGCCCGGCCGTCGCGGGCCACCCCAACCCGGCCGTCATGTTGCCCTGTGTTTACCCGGGGCCGACCTCCGCAGGCGGCGGCGGTAACGCTCCAGGGCGGCCGGAAAGCCCTGGGAGACGAACGTGCTCACCTCGTCGGGGCGGGCGTTGTCAAGGAAGCCCTCCAGGCCCTGGCCCGAGTCGGCCATGCGCAGGGGACGCTCCACCCGCTCCATGGCGAGCAACAGGCCGAGAAGCAGGAGCGGGAACGAGATCGCGGCAATCAGAAACATGGCGGACACCATGGTGAGGGACAACTCTGTGTAACTAACACGCGGGGTCAGGATTAGGTGATGCGACGTTGGACACATCCGGCATCCCGGCTGGAGAACACGATGATCCGGTCACCGGATACCCTGTGAACGTGTCCACCCTCGCCGACGCCGCCACCGAAAGCCCGCTGGCGCGGACACGGCGAGCCCGGAAGATCGTCCGCATACTCGGCGAGCTCCACCCGGACGCACGGATCGCGCTCAACTTCGGCAATCCCCTCGAGCTCCTCGCCGCCACCGTCCTGTCCGCCCAGTGCACCGACAAGAAGGTCAACGAGGTAACCCCGACGCTGTTCGCGAAGTACCGCACCGCCGACGACTACGCCGCCGCCGACCGGGCGGAACTCGAGGCCATCCTGCGGCCGACCGGTTTCTTCCGGGCCAAGGCGAACTCGCTCATCGGGATCGGCGCCGCCCTGGCCGACCGTTTCGACGGGAACGTGCCCCCGCGTCTCGACGACCTGGTCACCCTGCCCGGGGTCGGCCGCAAGACCGCCAACGTCGTGCTCGGGCACATCTTCGACCAGCCTGGCATCACGGTCGACACACACGTCGGACGGCTCTCGCGCCGGCTCGGGCTCACCACCAACACCGACCCGGTCAGGGTCGAGAGCGACCTCGCCAAGCTGCTCGAACGGCGCGACTACACGATCGCCTCCGACCGGCTCATCTTCCACGGCCGGCGGGTCTGCCACGCCCGGCGGCCGGCGTGCGGCGTGTGCGGCATCGCCCGCCTGTGTCCGTCGTTCGGCCTCGGCGTGACCACGCCGGCACAGGCCGCCCGGCTGGTCCGCGCCGACGCCGAAGCGGCCAGGTGAGCACAGCCGCGCAGCCCGACAGCCCGGACGATCTCGACGGGCTGGCCGAGGCCGACAGTCCGGCGCAGTCCCCCGCCCTGGCGGGAGAGCACAGCCCGGCCGGAGGCCACGGTCTGGCGGGGGCCCGCGGCCCGGCCGGGGTCGGCAGCCTGGTCGGCCCGGCCCGAACGGGCAGCCCAGCCGGAACAGGCAGCCAGGCTGAAGCGGCCAACCCGGTCGAGACCGGCGTGCCCACCTGGCTCACGGGCCTGGCGGCAGCCCTGCGCACCGCCCGTCCCGACCAGCTTTCCTGGACCAGGCTGCACGCGGCCGACGGGCGTCCCGCGGCCGTCCTCATGCTGATCGGCGACGGCCCGCAGGGGCCTGACATCCTGCTCATCGAACGCGCGGTGAGCCTGCGCAGCCATGCCGGCCAGTCGGCCTTCCCCGGCGGGGCGACCGACCCCACCGACACCTCCCCGGCCGCGACCGCGCTGCGGGAGGCCAGGGAGGAGGTTGGCGTCGACCCGGCCGGCGTGCGGATCCTGGCCACCGGACCCGCCCTCTACATACCGCCGAGCCACTTCCTGGTGACGCCGGTGCTGGGATGGTGGCACACGCCGTGCCCGGTCGCGCCGGTGGACCCGAGCGAGACGTCCACGGTCGTCCGAGTACCGATCACCCACCTGGCCGACCCTGCGAACCGGCTGCAGGTCCGCCATCGCAGGACGGGTGTGCTGGGGCCGGCCTTCCGCGTCCAGGAGATGTTCGTCTGGGGCTTCACCGGTGGGCTGATCGACGCGCTGCTGCGGCTGGGCGGCTGGGAGCGCCCCTGGCTGCCCGCCGAACAGGTCGAGAGTCACCGGTGACGGGCACCCCGCCGGCACCCGCGGTGGACACCCTGCCGGCCTCCACCGGCCTCGGCCGGACGCCGGGGTTGACGGGCGAACCGGGGTGAGTCAGTCGGACACACACGCAGCGTTACAACCGCCCGTGGAGAGCGCCGGAAGCGCAGGGTGGCTCCAGGCGAGTCACCCTGCGGGCGGTACCGTCAGCCCGGCCGAAGTCCCCGGTGCTCCCCGCGATCCACCCAGCTCCACGGACAGATCGATGACAGATCCGCGCCCGGCCCGGACACCAGGGACGACAGTGTCCTGAGCAGACGCTCGTCGGCGAAGGGTGACAAGGACCGGAGGCAGCAATGAGCGTAATGACCGGCCCGGGTACCCTCCCGGGCCTGGCGCCCAGCGCCGACAGGCCGTGTCGCCGTCGAACGGCCCGCCCGGCCACGCCGACCGCCACCCTCACACTCTCTCTCGCCCTCGTCCTCCTCGTCCTCGGGCTCGGGCTCAGCGGCTGCGGAAGCGACACGCCGGCCAGTTCGCCCTCGGCCACCGCCACCGCCACACCAAAGATCGAAAATGACGTCCAGGTCTTCGACGTGGTCGGCACCGCCTCCCTTGAGTTCTCGCCCTCGACCCTGACAGCCCGACCCGGGAAGATCAGGGTAAATCTGACGGTGCCGGCGGGCTCCGCCCCGCACAACTTCGTGATCCCGGAGATCCCCGAGGCCCGTACCAGCGTCGCTTCGGCGGGCACATCACAGTCGGTCACGTTCACCATCGACAAACCGGGCAGTTACTCGTTCCTCTGCACGATCCATCCGAACATGCACGGCACGCTGACGGTCAGCTAGCGGATACCGGGCAGTCGAAAATGTTCGACATTCTTGACCTCATCCTGGTCATCGCTGTGATCATTTTTGCCGTGTCCGGCTACCGGCAGGGCTTCGTGGTCGGGGCGCTGTCCTTCATCGGGTTCCTCGGCGGCGGTGTCCTCGGCGCGCACATCGCGACACCGTTCGCAGAAATGATCAATGCGGAGTCGCAGGGCCCCATCGTCGGCATTCTCGTCGTCCTCGGCCTCGCCCTGATCGGGCAGATCGCCGCCACCGCGCTCGGCGCGGCCCTGCGCGACAGGCTCACCTGGCGGCCGGGCCAGACCGTCGACGCGGTGGCCGGCGCGGTGCTCTCCGGTATCTCGGTGCTGCTCGTGGCATGGCTGCTGGCAACGGCGGTCGACCGGTCCCCGTTCACCACCCTCGCCGAGCACGTCCGCCGCTCCGAAGTCCTGCGGACCGTCGACGCGGCCATGCCGAACACCGTGCGCGACGCCTTCGCCGACCTGCGCAGACTCGTCGACCAGAACGGCTTCCCCGAGGTCTTCGCCGGCCTCGGCGGGGGGCAGATCGTGCCGATCGAACCGCCCGACACCACGGCCGACAACACCCAGGCCGTGCAGACCGCGGCAGCCAGCATCCTGAAGATCCGCGGGATCGCGCCGTCGTGTTCCAAGCGGGTCGAAGGCACCGGTTTCGTCTACGCGACGGAACGGGTGATGACGAACGCCCACGTTGTCGCCGGGGTGACCCGACCCCAGGTCGAGGTCGGCAACAGCACCCTGCCGGCCAGGGTCGTGCTGTTCGACCCCGACACCGACATCGCCGTCCTCTACGTGCCCGGGCTGCGCCAGACGCCGTTGTCCTTCCAGAACGACCCGCCCGGCCGGACGGGAGACGACGCGATCGTCGCCGGATATCCCCAGGACGGCCCGTACACAACCGCGCCGGCCCGCATCCGCAACCGCCAGACCGCCAGGGCCCCGAACATCTACTCCCAGGGCACGGTGCTGCGTGACATCTACGCTGTCCGTGGGCAGGTGCTGCCGGGCAACTCCGGTGGGCCGTTGCTGTCCGAACAGGGCACCGTCTACGGCGTGGTGTTCGCCGCCGCCACGAACGACTCGGACACCGGGTACGTGCTGACCAGCGCCGAGGTGGACGACCTGGCCGCCGCCGGTCAGGCCACGAGCACCGCCGTCAGCACCCGCAGCTGTG